>JBLMVY010000324.1:0-3443 GCA_050256935.1 Candidatus Levyibacteriota bacterium
GTCAGCGCCCTGACCATCGGCGCCGACGCGTCGATCGCCGAAGCGAACCGGGTGATGATCGCGCGCAGCGTCCGCGCGCTGTTCGTGATCGACCACGCCCGCGACCTGCTGGGCATCGTCACCGCCACCGACACCCTGGGCGAGCGCCCGATCCAGTTCGCGCAGGCGCGGAGCGTCCGCTACGACGAGGTGACGGTCCGCGACATCATGACGCCCGCCGACCGCGTGGAAGTGCTCGATCTGCGCGACGTGCAACGCGCACGCGTGGGCGACCTGGTCGCCACGCTCAGGTTCGCCGGGCGACAGCACGCGCTGGTCGCGGAAACGACCGAAGGCGACGCCTCCGCCGGCCGGACCCTCTGCGGGATCATCTCCCTGACCCAGATCGGCCGCCGCCTCGGCCTGCCGCAGCAGCACATCCACGACATCGCGCGCACCTTCGCGGAGATCGAGGCGCTGATCGCGTCGCAATAGCCGATTCGGCAACCGCGCGTTCGGCAGCCCCCCCCCCGCCGCGCGGCGCGCGCCCGCCTGCGCCGCGGAGCCGTTCCGGCCATGGCCGCTCGCGGCGATGTTCGCTGCGGCGCATCATCGGCGCGCGTTGCGCAGTGCAACAGGCCAGCAGCACGAACGCCGGCCGCGATCCTTGCCACGCCGCAAAAGTTCCAGCGTATGATCAGCCCGCACCGAGGCCGGGCCCCGTACGCGCACGCGTCCGGCGGCGTCGATCACCATGGCCGAGGTGCGCGTGCTGCGACCACAGTTCCGGAAAAAGTGGCTCCGACAAGATGTTGAATCGCTACGACAACGAGAGGAGGACTCAGCGTCATGGCAACGACTCAGGAGGCGTGGAACGAAAGCGGTGAGGCGGCCAAGCCCAAGCCCATGGGCTGGAAGGAGCTGTACCTGAAGGAAGACTGGTGGGCGGTGTGGCTGGGCCTGGGGATGATGATCGTCGCGATCCTGCTCTTCCAGGCCGGCGCGAGCGGCGTCCTCAAGGCACTGGCCATCAACCCCGGCGGTCTCAAGTGGAGCAGCTTCGACCAGCTGAGCGGACACTTCGCGCAGAACGCGAACCTCTACCTGTACCAATTCCTGTTCTGGCTGGTGCTGTTCGGCGTCACCACCCGCATCATGGGGGCGTCGACGTCGCAGTTCATCCCCGCTTTCATCTTCCTGTACGTGCTGTCGATCGTGATGTTCGCCATCGCCGGCTGGGCGAACGCGGCGAAGTTCAATCTCGAGGCGCCGCTGGTCGCATTGATCCTCGGCCTGGTCATCGCCAACGTGTTCCGCCTGCCGGCCTGGATGGACAGCGCGTTTCGCGTCGAGTACTTCATCAAGTTCAGCATCGTCCTGCTCGGAGCGACCTTTCCGATCACCCTGGTGCTGACGGCGGGCCCCGTTGCCATCGCGCAGGCGACGTTCATCTCGCTTGCCACCTGCCTGGTGATCTTCTACGTCGCCACGCGGATGTTCGGGCTCGACCGAAGGCTCGCGGCGGTGATCGGGGTGGGCGGCGCCGTCTGCGGCGTCTCGGCGTCGATGGCGATCGCGGCCTCGGTCAACGCGAAGAAGGAGCACCTCTACACCTCGGTCACGCTGGTCGTCGTGTGGGCGCTGGTGATGATCCTGGTGCTTCCTTTCGTCTCGCGCGCAATGGGCCTCAATCCCGGCATCGCCGGGGCGTGGATCGGCACGTCCGAATTCGCCGACGCTGCCGGCTTCGCCGCTTCGAGCACCTACGGCAAGATGGCGGGCAACGAGGACATGGCGGTCAAGGCCTTCGTCCTGATGAAGGTGATCGGGCGCGACCTGTGGATCGGCATCTGGTCGATCGTGTGGGCGGCAATCGCGACCATCGTGTGGGAGAAGAAGGAGACCGGCCGGGCCCCGGACGCGCGCGAGATCTGGTGGCGCTTCCCCAAGTTCGTCATCGGCTTCTTCGCCGCGTCGATGCTGATGACGGCGTTCACCGGGGCTTTCAGTGCCGCGGACTTCAACAGCGCCGTGCGCCCCAACCTGCTGCTGCCGCTGACTTCGCTGCGCACCTGGACGTTCATCTTCTGCTTCCTCAGCATCGGGCTGACGACGCGGTTCCGCGACCTGCATTCGGTGGGGTGGAAGACCTTCTGGGCCTTCACCATCGGCGTCGGGGTGAACGTGATGCTCGGCTACTTCCTGTCGGTGCACGTGTTCGGCAGCTACTGGTCGTCGATCTGATCGATTGCGCAAGCCGATGGATGCCACGCAACGGCGCTGCGGTGCATGCCGGTTCTTCACCGGCAGCCCCGCGGCGCTGGAGCGCGCGATCCCCGGACTCAACATCCTGAGCTCCGCCTGGGGGTCGGTGCGCGCCGACACCGGACTGTGCGGGCGGACCGACACCTTCGTCACCGCCGCGACCGCCGCCTGCGCCACCTTCTCCGGCGTGCAGCCGCAGGGCACCAGCCCGCGGACCGACGGGCCGCCGGCGTAGCCACGCCTCCGGGCGCACGGTCCGGCGCACGGTCCCGATTCCGCAGCGCGCGGCCGCGCCGCGAGCGCGGCGCTCGCGTCCGCGCATCCGCCGATTCCGCTATATTGGCGCGCGGATCGACAGGAGGACGACGTGCTGCTCGGCGCGATTGCCGACGACTTCACCGGGGCGACGGACCTCGCCAACATGCTGGTGCGCGCCGGGATGCGCTGCGTGCAGACCATCGGCGTCCCGCGCGGCGCCGACCTCGCCGCTGCCAGCGACGCCGACGCCGTGATCGTGGCGCTCAAGTCGCGCACCATTCCCGCCGCCGAGGCGGTCGCGCAGTCGCTCGCCGCGCTCGACTGGCTGCGGCGCGCCGGCGCGCGGCAGATCTACTTCAAGTACTGCTCGACTTTCGATTCGACCGATGCCGGCAACATCGGCCCGGTCACCGACGCCCTGCTCGACGCGCTGGAGGCGAAGTTCACCATCGCCTGCCCGGCCTTTCCCGAGAACCGGCGCACCCTCTACCTCGGACACCTGTTCGTCGGCGATGCGCTGCTGTCCGATTCGCCGATGCGCGACCACCCGCTCACCCCGATGCGCGATGCGAACCTCGTTCGCGTCCTCGCGCGCCAGACCCGCCGCCGCGTCGGCCTCGTGTCCTGGCCGGTCGTGCGGCGCGGCGCTGCCGCGATCCGGGAAGCGTTCGACCGCCTCGCCGCCGAGGGCGTCGCGATGGCGGTGGTCGATGCGATCGAGGACGACGACCTGACGGCGATCGGCGCCGCCTGCGCCGGCCTTGCACTGGTCACCGCGGGCTCGGGGATCGCCCTCGGCCTGCCACGGAACTTCCGCGAATCGGGCCTGCTGCCCCGGCGCAGCGATGCAGCGGCACTGCCCGACGTGCAGGGCAAGGCCGCGGTGCTCGCCGGCTCGTGCTCGGCGGCGACCCGCGCGCAGGTCGACGCGTGGGCGCGCG
>JBLMVY010000325.1:0-4224 GCA_050256935.1 Candidatus Levyibacteriota bacterium
ACGTTCACGACTCGGCGACGCTGTGGGGGCGCTACTGGGGCACACGCGAATACGTGCCCGGCCTCCACTTCGAGGCCTGCTATTACCAGGCGATCGAATTCTGCATCGAGCGCCGCATCGCGAGCTTCGAAGGCGGCGCACAGGGCGTCCACAAGCTCGCACGCGGTCTGCTTCCCGCGCCGACCCGCTCGCTGCACGCCGTCGCGGATCCGGCGTTCGCGCAGGCCATCGCCGACTACTGCGCGCGCGAGCGCGCCGACGTCGCCCATTCGATCGACGAACTCGAATCCAGCACGCCGTTCCGGCGCACATCTCCATGAATCCATCCGACGAACACGACGCCATCCTGCTCGCCCGCTCGGGACCGGTGGCGACGCTGACCTTCAACCGGCCCGCGGCGCGCAATGCCCTGGACATCCCGATGATGGACGCGCTGATCGCGCACACGGCGGCGCTCGCCTCCGACGAGTCGCTTCGCGTCGTCGTCCTGCGCGGCGGCGGCCATCATTTCATGGCGGGGGGCGACCTGCGGACGTTCGCCGCCAGGCTCGCCGGCGACCGCAGCAACCTGCAGCGCGATTTCGAGGACATCGTGCTGCGCGTGCAGACCGCGGTCGAGCAGCTGCACCGGATGCCACACGCGGTGATCGCCGCGGTCCAGGGCGCCGTTGCCGGCTTCGGATTGTCGATCGCCTGCGCCTGCGATCTCGTCATCGCGTCCGACGACGCGGTGTTCGCGTCCGCCTATCGCAACATCGGCCTGACGCCGGACGGCGGCGCAACGTGGTCGCTGCCGCGCATCGTCGGCATGCGCAAGGCGATCGAGATCCACCTGCTGGGCGAACGCTTCGGCGCCGACGAGGCGCTGCGCATCGGGCTCGTCAACCGCGTCGTCGACGCGGCGAGGCTGGACGCCTCGGTGGAAGCGTGGGCGCAGTCGATCGCCACGGGGCCGAAGCTCGCCTTGCGCAACGTCAAGCGCCTGCTGCGCGATTCGCTCGATCGCCCGCTCTCCGCGCAGCTCGACGCCGAGGCGCGCAGCTTCGGCGCCTGCGCGGTGACCGCCGATTTCGCCGAAGGAATCGGGGCGTTCCTCGGCAAGCGCCCGCCGCGCTTCGAGCCCTGACCCGTCAGGACGCGCCTGCGGGTCTCACAGATCGTCGTCGTTGTGGACGGGCTTGTCGCCCGGGAGCGCCACGTTGCCGTTGACCTCGCCGCGCGGGCGCTGCTGACGGCGCGGCCCCCCATGTCCACCGTGGCCGCCCGGGCCGCCCTGACCGGCGTGACCCTTGCCACCCGGCCGCCGGCCCGGACCTTGCGCCTTTCCGGCGCCGTGCGCCGCCTTGTGCGCCGGCGGGCCGCCGCGATGCCGCGGCCGCCCGTCTCCGCCGTAGCCCTGCGCTCGGCCACCCGACGCGGCGGACCTCGCGTGGGCGAAAGGCATCGCGTTGGCATTGCTCTGCGGCTGGACTTCGTCGAAGTTGTGGCGCTCGCGCGGCGGACGTTCCGGCCGCGGGCCGGCGCCGGCCATTCCCGGCTGCGCGTGCGCCGGGTGCAGCGCGCGATGCTGGTCGTGCACCGGGCGTGGACCTTTCTTGCCCTTCGGATGCCCAGCGCCGCCAGGACGCTTTCCCTGCCCTCGCGAACCCGCTGCGTGCGCCGAGGGATGCGCGCCCGCATGGGCATGGGCGCCCCCGGTCGCGCCGGCCGCATGATGCGGCGCCCGAGGCTCGCCGGAACGCCCGCCCTTGCGCGGGTCGTGGCGACCGCCCCGACCCTCGCCGCGCTGCGGTTGCTGCGGGCGTCCCTGTCCCGCCGCACGCAGGCCGGCGGCGGCGACGATGGTGTTGACGTCCTTGGCCTCGAGCTCCTCGAGGTCGCCGCGCTTGAGACGCGTCGGCATCGCGAGGGGGCCGTAGCGGACGCGGATCAGGCGGCTGACCATGATGCCCAGGGCCTCGAACAGACGGCGCACCTCGCGGTTGCGCCCTTCCTTCAGCACGACGCGGTACCAGTGGTTCGCGCCGTCCTCGTCGCCGCCGCCGTCGACGACGCTGTCGCAGCGCGCCGGGCCGTCCTCGAGCTCGATGCCCGTGGTCAGCGCCTGCATCTGCTCGTCGGTCAGGCGCCCCATCACGCGCACCGCGTACTCGCGCTCGACCTCGTAGCGCGGGTGCATCATCCGGTTGGCGAGCTCGCCCGAGTTGGTGAACAGCAGCAGCCCCTCGGTGTTGTAGTCGAGGCGCCCGATGTTGATCCACTTGCCGTTGCCGATCGACGGCAGCTTCTCGAACACCGTGGCGCGGCCTTCGGGGTCGTCGCGGGTCACGATCTCGCCCGCGGGCTTGTGGTACATCAGGATCCGCGCGCGCGGCTCGGCGAAGCGCACCTTCACCAGCTCGCCGTTGATGCGAACCTCGTCTCCCGGCCCCACCTTCTGACCGACCTCGGCCGGCATGCGGTTCACGGTGATGCGCCCGGCGAGGATCATTTCCTCCATCGCGCGGCGCGAGCCGAAGCCGCAGCTCGCCAGCACCTTGTGCAGGCGTTGCGGCTCGTTGAAGATCTCGTCAGTGGAGCGTTTGTGTTTCGGAGGCGGCAGGCTCTCCGCGATCCGTTGCAGCGCCAGGCTCGGCTGTTGGATCGGACCCGAGGATCGGGCTCGCGAGTGCGCTTGGCGCCTCGGCGGCCTTGGTGGGGGCATCAGGCATCTCCAGAAGGTGGGAGGGATCGAGGTCGGCGAGCGGAGGCAGTTCCGCGATCGAGCGCAGGCCGAGATCGTCGAGGAAGGCGCGGGTCGTTGCGTAGAGCGCGGGCCGACCCGGGGTTTCGCGATGACCGACGGCCTCGATCCACTGCCGGTCCTCGAGGGTCTTGATGACATTGGTCGAAACGGCGACGCCGCGGATCGCCTCGATGTCGCCGCGGGTGACGGGTTGCTGGTAGGCGATGATCGCCAGGGTCTCCATGACCGCGCGCGAGTAGCGCGCCGGCTTCTCCGGTGCGAGCCGGTCGAGATAGGGCTGGACTTCGCGCCTGCCCTGGAAGCGCCAGCCCGATGCGACCTGCACGAGCTCGACCTTGCGCGAGCGCCATTCGCGGGCGATCTCGTCGAGCAGGTTGCGCACGGTCGCGGGGGTCAGCGGCGGATCGAAGAGCTTCGCGAGCTGCGCGACCGGCACCGGCTCGCCGGCGACCAGCAGCGCGGCCTCGAGCACGCCGCGCGCCTCGGCAAGATCCTGCGCGGGCGCGGCTTCGTGCTCCGCCTGCTCGGGCTCCGCCTGCTCGGGCTGCGCCTGCTCGGGCTGCGCATGCTCGGGTTGTGCCTGCCCGGGCGGCGCCTGCTCCACTTGGCGCGGCTCCGCGTCGTCTGATTCGATATCGCTCATTGCTCATCACCATCGAGGGTGAACGGCTTCTCGCCGCGCAGCTGCACGTGGATCGGCGCAAAGGGCTCCGCCTGCGCGATGCTCACCAGCTGCTCGCGCGTGAGCTCCAGCAGCGCGAGGAACGTCACCACCAGGTGCGGGACGTCGGCATGCTCGGCGAACAGCGCGGTGAATTCCATGTAGCGCGCGGGCTGCAGCAGCTTGAGGACCCGGCTCATCTCGAAGCGCACCGAGAGCTGCTCGCGCGTGACCAGATGATGGCGATTGGCCCGCGCCCGCGCAACGAGTCCGGCCCATGCCGCGCGCAGATCGTCGGGCGAGACGTCGGGCAGCCGCTGCGCGGCCATGCGGTCGAACCAGATGCGTGCGGTCGAGAAGTCGCGCTCGGCCAGCGGCAATGCGTCGATGTCGCGGGCGGCCTGCTTCATCCGCTCGTATTCGAGGAGCCTGCGCACCAGCTCGGCGCGCGGATCCTCGGGCTCCGCGCCCTCGGGCGCGGGCGGCCGCGGCAGCAGGAGCCGCGACTTGATCTCGATCAGCACCGCGGCCATCAGCAGGTACTCGGCCGCGAGCTCGAGCTGCGTGCGGCGCATCATCTCGACATAGCCCAGGTACTGGCGCGTGAGCTCGGCCATCGGGATGTCGAGCACGTTGATGTTCTGCCTGCGGATCAGGTAGAGCAGCAGGTCGAGCGGTCCCTCGAAGGTCTCGAGGAAGACCTCGAGCGCCTCCGGCGGGATGTACAGGTCCCGCGGCAGCTCGTTGACCGGCTCCCCGTAGACGCGCGCGAGCGGCTTGGGCTCGGGCGACGGATGGGTGAGGTCGAGCTCGGCCG
>JBLMVY010000326.1:0-4993 GCA_050256935.1 Candidatus Levyibacteriota bacterium
GGCTCTCCCCTGAGGATCTGGAGCGGGAAACGAGTCTCGAACTCGCGACCTCAACCTTGGCAAGGTTGCGCTCTACCAACTGAGCTATTCCCGCACGGGATGCGCATTATACCACCGCCGCGCGCGCGCTCAAGACGCGCGCCGGGCCGGCGGGGTCACGACAGCACGGCGGCGATGGCGTCGGCGACGTAGTCGACGTTCCTCGTGTTGAGCGCAGCCACGCAGATGCGGCCGGTCTCGATCGCGTAGACGGAGAATTCCTCGCGCAGGCGCTGGACCTGCGCCTTGTCGAGCCCCGAATACGAGAACATGCCGCGCTGCTGGCGCACGAAGTCGAAGTCGTGCTTGGGGGCCCGCTCGGCGAGCTTGGCGACCAGCGTCGCGCGGATCGCGCGGATGCGCTCGCGCATCGTGCCGAGCTCCGATTCCCACAGCTTGCGCAGCTCGGGATTGGTCAGCACCAGCGCGACGATCTGGCCGCCGTGCGTCGGGGGGTTCGAGTAGTTGGTGCGCACGACGCGCTTCAACTGCGACAGCACCCGCGCGGCCTCGTCCTTGTCGGCGGTGACCACGGTCAGCGCGCCGACGCGCTCGCCGTAGAGCGAGAACGACTTGGAGAAGGAGTTCGAGATGAACACCGGGCCGGGGGTGGCCACGAACTTGTGCACGACCTCGCCGTCGGCGTCGATCCCCGCCCCGAATCCCTGGTAGGCGAGGTCGAGGAAGGGCACCAGCCCGCGCGCGCGGACGACACCGATGATCTCGTCCCACTGCGCCGGCGTCGGGTCGACGCCGGTGGGGTTGTGGCAGCAGGCGTGCAGCACGACGATGCTGCCGGCGGGCATCGCGTCGAGCGATGCGCGCATCGCCCTGAAATCCAGGCCGTGGGTCGCGGCGTCGTAGTACGGATAGGCGTTGACGGTGAATCCTGCGCCCTCGAACAGCGCGCGATGGTTCTCCCAGCTCGGATCGCTGATCCAGACCTGCGAAGCGGGGGAGAAGCGCTTGAGGAAGTCGGCGCCGACCTTGAGGCCGCCCGTTCCGCCCAAGGCCTGCACGGTGACGGCGCGCGCGCTCCTGATGATCTCGCTGCCTTCGCCGAACAGCAGCGCCTGCACGGCCTTGTCGTAGGCGGGGATGCCGTCGATCGGCAGGTAGACGCGGGGCGCCGCCTTGTCGGTGATCTCGTGCTCAGCGCGGCGCACGCAGTCGAGCAGCGGCACCTTGCCGTTGTCGTCGGAATAGACGCCTACGCCGAGGTTGACCTTGCGCGGGTTGGTGTCGGCGTTGTAGGCCTCGGTGATGCCGAGGATCGGGTCGCGCGGCGCGAGGGCCACGGCGCCGAACAGTGAGGCGGCGAGCGGTGCATTCATGTCGAATCCGGCAGGTCCCAAAACAGGCTATTGTAACGCGCGCCGGTGCCCCGCCGCTTGACGCTGCCGGGCATCGCCCCCAATTGCGCAGGGCCCGCGTCCGTCGCGGTCCCGGTCCCCGCCCGAAATCCCATGGCCCGCGCCGACACCCGCCTCGAACCCGCGCCGAAGATTCGGCCGGTCACCGCGCTCAAGACCCTCGCTCGCATCGGAGCCTTCCTGCGCCCCTACCGGGGCAGGATCGTCCTGGCGGGCATCGGTCTGGTCGTCGCGGCCTCGGCGGTCCTCGCGGTGGGGCAGGGCCTGCGGTTCGTCGTCGACCGGGGCTTCGCGGCATCGAGCGCGCCGGAGCTCGATCGCACGCTGGGCCTGATGCTGGTGATCGTCGTCGTGATGGCGGCGGCCACCTACATGCGCTTCTATTACGTGTCATGGCTGGGCGAGCGCGTCACCGCCGACCTGCGCCGCACCGTCTACGACCATCTGCTGGACCTGCCTCCGGCGTTCTTCGAGCAGACCCGCACGGGCGAGGTGATCTCGCGCCTGATCAACGACACGACCATGCTGGAGACGGTCGTCGGGTCGAGCGCCTCGATGGCGATCCGCAACCTGCTGCTGATGATCGGCGGCCTGGCGATGCTGGTGCTGACCAGTCCCAAGCTCACGCTGCTGGTGCTCGCGGGCGTGCCGCTGGTCGTCATCCCGATCGTCCTGTTCGGCCGCCGCGTGCGCAAGTTCGCCCGCGCGACCCAGGACCGGGTCGGCGACGTCGGTGCGTTTCTCGACGAATCGCTGCACGAGATCCGCACCGTGCAGGCCTATGGCCACGAGGACGACGACCGGCGCGGCTTCGCCTCGCGGGTCGAGGCGACGTTCGGGACCGCGGTGCGGCGCATCCGCCAGCGCGCCATCCTCACCGCCGCGGTGATCCTGCTGGTGTTCGGCGCGGTCGGCATCATCCTGTGGATCGGCGGCCACGACGTCGTCGCCGGGCGCCTGTCCGCCGGGCAGCTCTCGGCCTTCGTCTTCTACGCGATCATCGTCGCCGGGGCGGTCGGCACGATCAGCGAGGTGATCGGCGACCTGCAGCGCGCGGCCGGCGCCACCGAGCGGCTGTTCGAGCTGCTGGCGGTCGAGCCGGCGATTGAGGCCCCCGCGCATCCGGTGCCGATCCCCGCCAGCGGGCGCGGCACGGTGACGTTCGACGAGGTGACGTTCCACTATCCGTCGCGCCCGGACGCGGCCGCGCTCGATGCTTTCACCCTCGACGTGCGCCCAGGCGAGAAGGTCGCGCTGGTGGGTCCGTCGGGTGCGGGCAAGACGACCGTGTTCCAGCTGCTCTTGCGCTTCTACGACCCGCAATCGGGCGCCGTCCGCGTCGGTGGCGTCGACCTCAAGGCGGCCGATCCGCGCGAAGCCCGGCGCCTGCTCGCGGTGGTGCCGCAGGAGCCGGTGATCTTCGCCGCGTCGGTCATGGACAACGTCCGCTACGGCCGTCCTGCGGCGAGCGATGCCGAGGTGAAGGCGGCGTGCGAGGCGGCTTACGCGAGCGAGTTCGTCGAGCGGCTCCCCGGCGGCTACGAGGGCCTGCTGGGGGAGCGGGGCGCGCGACTTTCCGGCGGACAGCGCCAGCGCCTGGCGATCGCGCGGGCGATCCTCGCCGACCGGCCGATCCTCCTGCTCGACGAGGCGACGAGCGCCCTCGACGCCGAGAGCGAGCGGATCGTGCAGCGCGCGCTGGAGCGGCTGATGGCGGGCCGCACGGTGCTGATGATCGCGCACCGCCTGGCCACCGTGCGCCACGCCGACCGCATCGCGGTGATGGAGGGCGGGCGGATCGTCGCGCAGGGCACGCACGACGCGCTGGTGCGCGACAACGCGCTGTACGCGAGGCTCGCGGCGCTGCAGTTCGCCGCGCCGGCGCGGGAGGGCGCGGCGGGGAGTCTCGCCGGCTTACAATGACCGGTTCGCCGGCCGGAATACCAAGCGCATGCCCGTCACCTTCCCGAACAGCCCCTACGAGCTCCACCAGCCTTTCGAGCCCGCCGGCGACCAGCCGGAGGCGATCGACCGCCTGACCGAGGGACTGGCCGACGGGCTGTCGTTCCAGACGCTGCTGGGGGTCACCGGCTCGGGCAAGACCTACACGATGGCCAACGTCATCGCGCGCACCGGCCGCCCGGCGCTGGTGCTGGCGCCGAACAAGACGCTCGCGGCGCAGCTCTACTCGGAGTTCCGCGAGTTCTTCCCGAACAACGCCGTCGAGTATTTCGTCTCGTATTACGACTACTACCAGCCCGAGGCCTACGTTCCCTCGCGCGATCTCTACATCGAGAAGGACAGCTCGATCAACGAGCACATCGAGCAGATGCGCCTTTCGGCCACCAAGGCGATTCTCGAGCGGCCCGACTGCGTGATCGTCGGCACGGTGTCCGCGATCTACGGCATCGGCGACCCGTCCGAATACCACAGCATGATCCTGCACGTCCGCCAGGGGGAGCGCCTGGCCCAGCGCGACGCGATCAAGCGCCTGACTGAGATGCAGTACCAGCGTGCCGAGCTCGAGTTCAGGCGCGGAACCTTCCGCGTGCGCGGCGACGTCCTCGACATCTTCCCGGCGGAGAACGCCGAGAGCGCGATCCGCATCTCGCTGTTCGACGACGAGATCGAGTCGCTGCAGCTGTTCGATCCGCTCACCGGGCACCTGCGGCACAAGGTCGCGCGCTACACGGTGTTCCCGTCGTCGCACTACGTGACCGGGCGCCAGAAGGTGCTCGACGCGATCGAGGCGATCAAGGTCGAGCTCGCCGCGCAGAAGGAGTTCTTCGTCTCGCAGATGAAGCTGGTCGAGGCGCAGCGCATCGAGCAGCGCACCCGCTTCGACCTCGAGATGATGACCGAGATCGGCTTCTGCAAGGGCATCGAGAACTACTCGCGGCACCTCTCCGGCCGCAAGCCGGGGGAACCGCCGCCGACGCTGATCGACTACCTGCCGCCGAAGGCGCTGATGTTCATCGACGAGAGCCACGTGACGATCCCCCAGGTCGGCGGCATGTACAAGGGCGACCGGGCGCGCAAGGAGAACCTGGTCAACTACGGCTTCCGACTGCCGTCGGCGCTGGACAACCGGCCGCTGCGCTTCGACGAGTTCGAGCGCCTGCTGCCGCAGACGATCTTCGTGTCGGCCACGCCCGCCGACTACGAGCAGAAGCACGCCGGGCAGGTCGTCGAGCAGGTCGTGCGGCCGACCGGCCTCGTCGATCCGCGGCTCGAGCTGCGGCCCGCGGCGACGCAGGTCGACGACCTGCTGTCGGAGATCAACCTGCGCGTGGGCCGCGACGAGCGCGTGCTGGTGACGACGCTCACCAAGCGGATGGCGGAGGACCTCACCGACTATCTCGGCGAGCACGGCGTGCGGGTGCGCTACCTGCACAGCGACATCGACACCGTCGAGCGGGTCGAGATCATCCGCGACCTGCGCCTGGGCGAGTTCGACGTCCTGGTCGGGATCAACCTGCTGCGCGAGGGCCTCGACATCCCCGAAGTGTCGCTGGTGGCGATCCTCGACGCCGACAAGGAGGGTTTCCTGCGCGCCGAGCGGTCGCTGATCCAGACCATCG
>JBLMVY010000327.1:0-4494 GCA_050256935.1 Candidatus Levyibacteriota bacterium
TAGGTGATGGCCGAGTCCGAGTTCGCGGACCACCAGACTTCGCGGACGGCGTCGGGAACGTCGGACGCCGCGTGGACGTTGAGCACGGTCAGATGCTGCCCGGCGAAGCTCGCCGCGGTGCCATCCTCGTCGACCGCCGACGAACGGACCGCGAACGGCGGCGCCAGGGTCGCGATCGCCTTGGCCACCATGTCGACGGCCCGATCCTCGCCCGACGCGACGGCTTCGACCAGGTCGCCCGACAGCGCCACGCCGGGTGGAACGCGAAGGCCGTGACGCGCGGCATCGCCCAGCCCCACGGCCTTCGATCCGAAGAGCGAGGTCTCGCGCGCGCTCGCGAACGCGACGGCCTTCTTCACCCGAGCACCGTGACCTCGCCGGCGTCTCCGTCGACGCGCACACGCGCGCCGTCGGCGATGCGCCCGGTGCCCTCGCGGGTCCCGACCACCCCCGGGATCCCGTACTCGCGCGCCACGATCGCCGCATGCGAGAGCAGTCCGCCGTTGTCGGTGACGATCCCGCCGAGCAGCGGCAACAGGATGTTGAAGGCCTCGCTCGTGGACTCGGTGACCAGCACGTCGCCCTTGGCGATGCGCTCGAAGTCGGCGGGACCGGACACGCGGCGCGCCGGTCCCTCGTAGACTCCCTTGCTCGCGCCCAGGCCACGAAGGATGTTTTCCTCGTGCGTGGCCTGCGAGCTCCCGAACAGATGGTTCATGGCGATGAAGGTCGCGCGCATCAGGCGGCCGGCGGGCGGCGGGAGGGCCGAGAGGTCCGGCGGCGGCGGCGCGGGCGGGCCCAGGTCGGCCGGCTCGTGCGCGGAAGCGCTGTCCGCGCGACGCTCTGCGCGTCCCGCGAGCTCGGCGGCGGAAGGGCCGCCGGTGCCGGCGACCAGCGCGCACATCTCGTCGAGGCCGGCATCGAGCATGTGCCGCGGCGCGCCGATCCTGCCGCGGCCCGCGACCCGCCGGCCGGCTGCGAGCGCGGCGCGCCGCATGAGGCCGGAGGCCCAGATGTCGCTGTACACCCCCCGCTCGTCGCGCAGGCGGTAGGTGAGGCGAGCCTCGGCGAGGAGCTCGTCGAACGCGGCCTGCTGCGCGGCCGGGACCCTGGCGCGGACGTCGGCGCTGCGGGCCGCGACGTCCGCTGCGGCCGGGGCCGCGTCGGTGACGGCGACGCGGATCGCGCGAAGCAGCGCATCGGGCAGCTCGAGCGCCGAGGGCTCGGCGATATCGAAGCCGTCGACCAGGCGGTGACCAACCAGGTCCAGGTAGCTCGACACTGCGACGCCCGCTGCGCCATCGAGGGCGCGCAGCCTTGCCAGCACCTGCACGGGATCGTCATCGGAGGCGAGGACCTCGCGGGCGGCAGGGTCGCCGGCGAACGCCGTCTTCAGGCGCGTGAGCTCCTCGGAGCCTCCTGCCGACACCGCAGCCGAGCCGCGCATCAGGTCCAGCAGCTCGGAAGGGGGCAGGCCGGTCCAGTCGCCGGCGTGGGCGAGGAAGTCGCCAATCGGGAGCATCGCGCAGGCGGTGAAGCGCATGTGCTGGGCGATCATCGCCGAATGATGGTCGCGGCAGCGCGTCAGGTAGGCGGCGAGCTCCGCGTCGGAGAGGGCGTCGGGATCGACGGCCTGCAGCGCCCGGTGCGCTGCGATCGAGGACGGCTTGCGTTGCTCGTCCCAGTCGCGCAGCTGCTCGCGCCACAGCTTGTGCGCGAAGACCTGCTCGGCGCGCCCGAAGCGCGCCGGGATGTCGGCGTCGGGCGCGGGCGCCACCTGCTTGTAGCCGAAACCGTTCACGAAACGCATCCGCAGGCCGTCGATCAGCATCCCGTAGAAACGGGCGAAGTCCTGCGTGCCCTGCTCGAAGGACCGCGGGTGGGTCTCCTGGAAGTAGCGGGTCACCGGGCGGGGGAAATGCACGGCGTCCCGGGACCAGGGTCCCGGTCCCGGCGGCTCGAAACGCATCGAAGTATCGGATTCCGACATGGTGACGGCTCCTTCCGTAAGGCGGGCAGCCGCGCGGCGCGGCCGGCGATTATTTGCCCTTTCGGAGCGGCGGGCAAGACCGGCGCGCGCGGCCGGGACGGGCGGGCAACGCCGCCGGAAGGTTCGAGGCCTCGCCTCGATGCTGCCGTGCAGCGCGCCGGCCCGTGCCGGGTCAGTCCGCGGCGACAGCGGGCGGCGGACGCCGCTTCTCGACGTGGAAGCGCAGCAGCGCCGCGAACCGGTAGACGGCGTGGACGAACTTGCCGTAGGGCAGCGTCAGGAACAGCGCGAGGATCACGCCGAGGTGCGCGGCCAGCAGCATGCCCATCGCCGCGCGCTCGCGCAGCGCCAGCAGCGCGAGACCGCTCGCCGCGGCCGCCATCAGCAGGACGAGGAAACCCGCGTCCATGCCGCCCTGCCCGCGCCCGGCGAGCGCCGGATCGCGGAGCGCCTTCAGCCACAGCAAGCCCGCGGGTCCGACGAGGAGCCCGACGCCCCCCACCGTCCCCAGCAGGACCGGCGCGCTCAGGAACGGGTACGGCGCATGCCAGCCGAGGACGTAGTGGTAGATCGTCGCCACGCTGGTCGCGGCGAAGCAGAGCATGAAGCCATAGAACGTGAAGTGGTGGAACCCGCGGCGCAGGTGGGTCGGCACCTCGCCCGGGTAGGTGCAGCCGTCGCCTCCCCCGTCGAGGTAGCGGAGCTGCAGCGCATCGCCGGCCGACTGCG
The DNA here is from genome assembly GCA_050256935.1 of Candidatus Levyibacteriota bacterium. Lineage (GTDB taxonomy): Bacteria > Pseudomonadota > Gammaproteobacteria > Burkholderiales > Casimicrobiaceae > VBCG01. Next base: position 2,720 of record JBLMVY010000327.1, read on the forward strand.
CCAGCGGCCCGGGCGCCGCATAGGTCGGCCCGGTCTCGCCGACATCGTTCCAGAAGCGGAAGAAACCGACGAAGAGCGGAACCAGGGCGGCTGCGAACACCAGGCCGAAGATCCAGGCCATCGCCCGGTGCGGCAGCACCGCATAGAACGCGCCTTCGCGATCCGGGTGGGCCGAGAACAGGACCGAGTGATCGACGAGCAGCGACAGCGCGGCGAAGAACAGCGCCAGCGCCGCGGCGAGGACCAGGCTCACGGTGACGCCGTTGCGCGCGTACAGCGCGGCGAACGCTTCGGGCCACGCGTACTTGCGATAGCTGGCGAGCCTCACGTCCGCGAGGTAGCGCGGCAGGTCGAGCGCGAACTCGTGGGGCGGCGCGTACTGGCAGGCGTAGTAGCAGGCGCCGCAGTTGTGGCACAGGTTGGCGAGGTAGGCGAGATCGCCCTCGGTGAAGTCGAGACGCCGCTCGATCGCGGGGAACACCGCGCAATAGCCTTCGCAGTAGCGGCAGGCATTGCAGATGCTGGCCATCTTCCGGCCTTCCTCGACCAGCGCGATCGGGATCGGGCTAGCGTGCGGCATGGCGTGCCGCCTGTTCGCCGGCGATGCGGCCGAAGGTGGTCCCGATCGACATGCCGATGCCCGCGAGATAGCCCTTGCCGAGCACGTTGCCGGCCATGATCTCGCCTGCGGCATAGACGTTCTTCGCGGGCTTGCCGTCGCTCATGATGACCTGTGCCTGTGCGTTCACCGTGACGCCGAGATAGGTGAAGGTGATGCCTGGCCGCAGCGGATAGGCGAAATAGGGCGGCGTGTCGATGGTCCGCGCCCAGTGGGTCTTGGGCGGCGCAAGCCCCTCGGTCGCGCAGTCGTCGAGCACCGTGTGATCGAAATTGCCCGGCCGCACCGCGCGGTTGAACTGCGCCACCGTCGCGTCGAGCGCCGCCGGATCGAGCCCCAGCGCGCTCGCGAGCTCGGCGATCGAATGCGCCTTGACCGGCGGGAACACCGGCGGCATGAACCTGCCCATCGACTTGACGTCGATGATCGAGTAGGCGATCTGGTCGGGCTGCCCCGCGACCAGCCGTCCCCAGATCGCATAGCGCTTGGGCCAGAAATCCTCGCCTTCGTCGTAGAAGCGCTGCGCGTTGGCGTTGACGACGATGCCCAGCGACACGCAATCGACGCGCGTGCAGATGCCGCCGTCGAACTTGGGCGCGCGTGCGTCGATCGCGACCGAATGTCCCTGCGTCGGGTCGCCGATCGACTTCGCGCCGCGGTCGATCAGCACGCGCAGCACGCGCCCCATGTTGTAGGGCGTGCCGCGGATCAGGAAGTTGTCGGCGACCGGACCCCAGGCTTCCTTCAGCCAGGCGAGGTTCGATTCGAAGCCCCCGGCCGCGGCGACGACGGTCCTCGCCTGGATCTGCCTGCGTTGCCCCTGGTCGACGACCGTCGCCGAGGTGAACAGGCCGTCGTCGATCGCGAGGTCGACGACCTCGCAGTCGTAGCGGATCGCAACACCCAGCGCCTCGGCCGAGCGGTAATAGGCGTTGAGCAGCGCCTTGCCGCCGCCGAGGAAGAAGGCATTGGTGCGCGACACGTGCAGCGTGCCGCCCAGCGCCGGCTGGAAGCGCGCGCCGTGCCTCGTCATCCAGCCGCGGCAATCCGCGGTGGCGCGGATGGTCATGCGCGCGAGCTCCTCGCTGGTCTGCCCGCCGGTGACCTTCAGGAGGTCGTGCCAGTATTCCTCCTCGGGATAGGCGTCGGTCAGGAC
>JBLMVY010000328.1:0-3076 GCA_050256935.1 Candidatus Levyibacteriota bacterium
GTTGCGAAAGTCGTTCAGCTTTCGCATTGAATCGTCGTGCTCCTGTCGGCAAACGAAGCGACCACCGGCCGAGGGCACGAGAATGGATCGCTTGACCTTGGCGTATAGCTCGAGAAAGTAATCAAGTTGCAGTTTCTCTGGCCAAGGGCCGCCGGTTTCGTGAGCTTGGAGCCACTCGCGAGCGTCCGTTTGCTTCAGCGCACGCAGAAAGTTGCCGCGTGACAAAGCGATCACCAAGCTGGCTTGAACGGAGGAATGGCCCGCGACAAGTAGCCACTTCCATGCCCGGACGTTGCGTCGCGCGTCATCCGCGAATTCGGCAGTGGCGCGAAAGGATTCCGCTGCGTCCAAAAATTCATCCGTTCGAATCCATGCCGGTCGACTGCGCATCGTGAGCTCTAACGTAATGTTGGCTGCCTAAACCGCGCCGATTCCGTCCTAAGCGACGGGATGCAAGGCGTCGGTCGGCCAAATGGCCGATGTAGATTCTGCGGCACGGCCTTCAGAATCAACGGCGTGGTCACGATTGGTGCCTCCTAACGCCGTCCATCACGAGGTGTTGCCGGAGAGTCCGCGCCTGCTCGACCGGGTCCGCGAGCGGATCCGCTTCAAGCATTACAGCATTCGCACCGAGCAGGCCTACGTCGACTGGATCCGGCGATTCATCCGGTTCCACGGTAGTCGTCGTCCGTCGGAACTGGGGCAGGAAGACATCGAGCGCTTCCTGACCTGGCTTGCGGTCGACGGGAAGGTGGCGGCGTCGACGCAGAACCAGGCACAGAGCGCGCTGCTTTTCCTCTACCGGGAGGTCCTCGGATCCGAGTTGCCCTGGCTCGACGGCGTCGTGCGCGCGAAGTCGTCGCGGCGCCTGCCGGTGGTGCTGACACAGGGGGAGGTCGAGCGGCTGATCGGGCGACTGCACGGGACGCATCGGCTGTTCGCGGGCCTGCTCTATGGCACCGGCATGCGGATCATGGAGGCGGCGCGTCTCCGGGTGAAGGACGTGGACTTCGCCCGGAACGAGATCCTCGTCCGCGATGGCAAGGGCGCCAAGGATCGTATCACGATGCTCCCGCGCAGGATTGCCCCCGCGTTGCGTCGGCACCTTGCGGCGGTGCAGCAACTGCACCAGACCGACCTCGACGAGGGCTATGGCGCCGTATGGCTGCCGACGGCGCTGGAGCGCAAGTATCCGGCAGCGGCTCGCGAGTGGGCCTGGCAGTACGTCTTCCCCGCCGCAGGGCGCTCGATCGATCCTCGCAGCGGCGCGACGCGGCGGCACCATATGAGCGACCAGTCGTTCCAGCGGGCGCTGCGCCAGGCGCTGCGCGACGCGGGCATCGCCAAGCCGGCGACGCCGCACACGCTGCGGCACTCGTTCGCCACCCATCTCCTCGAGTCCGGGCATGACATTCGCACCGTGCAGGAGCTCCTCGGCCATTCGGATGTCTCGACGACGATGATCTACACGCATGTTCTCAACCGCGGCGGGCGGGGAGTGGTGAGCCCCCTCGACCGGCTTTCCGGGAGCACTTCGGCCCCACCCGCCTTGCGCGGGCAGGCATTTCGCAGGCACGATTGATCCGCCCGCGGCAGGATCCGCGGCGACACAGGGGGAACATGCAGGCGCTCTGGATGGTGCTGGGCGCCCTCATCTTCGCGACGATGGGGGTGTGCGTGAAGATCGCGTCGGCGTGGTTCTCCAGCGCCGAGCTGGTGCTCTACCGCGGCGTCATCGGCGTCGCGTTCCTGTGGGCGTTCGCGCGCAGCGGGGGCGTCTCGCTGGCCACGCGCTATCCGGGCATGCACGCCTGGCGCAGCCTGGTCGGGGTGGCGTCGATGGGCGCGTGGTTCTACGCGATCGCCCACATGCCGCTGGCCACCGCGATGACCCTCAATTACATGAGCAGCGTCTGGATCGCCGCCTTCCTGGTCGGCGGCGTCCTGCTGTCGTGGGCGCCGGTGCCGGGCCGCGACGGCCGCGCGTCGCGCCCGCCGCTGCAGGGTCCGCTGGTGCTCACGGTGCTCGCGGGTTTCGCCGGCGTCGTGCTGATGCTCAGGCCCACGGTCGCCGACAACGAGGGTTTCGCGGGACTGGTGGGGCTGCTGTCCGGGCTCACCGCGGCCTTCGCCTACATGCAGGTGGTGGCGCTGTCGCGGGCCGGGGAGCCGGAGACGCGCACCGTCTTCTACTTCGCGCTGGGCTCCGTCGTGGCGGGCGGGCTGGCGACCTTGGTGGGCGGCGCCACGCCGTGGAGCGCCTGGACCTGGCGTCACGCGCTGTGGCTGCTTCCCGTCGGCGTGCTGGCGGCGCTGGGCCAGCTGTGCATGACGCGAGCCTACGCGCGGACCACGGCCCGCGGCGGCACGCTGCTGGTCGCCAACCTGCAGTACTCGGGAATCGTCTTTGCCGCGATCTACAGCGTGCTGCTGTTCGGTGACAGCATCGACGCGGCGGGGTGGGCCGGGATGGCGCTCATCGTCGCGAGCGGCATCGCGGCCACCGTGCTGCGCGAGCGCTCGCTGCCCAAGGCGCCGGGCGAGGAGCACTGAAGGCGCTGCGGCGGACGCCCGCGCCCGGCGGACGCGGCCTCAATCCCAGGACAGCGCGCCCCCGGTCTGGTACTCGGTCACCCGCGTCTCGAAGAAGTTCTTCTCCTTCTTGAGGTCGATCATCTCGGCCATCCACGGGAACGGATTGTCGGCCTTGTCGAACAGCGGGTCGATGCCGATCTGCTGGCAGCGGCGGTTGGCGATGAAGCGCAGGTACTCCTTGAACATCGTCGCGTTGAGCCCCAGCACGCCGCGCGGCATCGTGTCCTCGGCGTAGGCATACTCGAGGTCGACGCCTTTCTTCATCAGCGCACGGATCTCGTCGCGGAACTCCTGCGTCCACAGCTGCGGGTTCTCCATCTTGATCGTGTTGACGAGGTCGATGCCGAAGTTGCAGTGCATCGACTCGTCGCGCAGGATGTACTGGTACTGCTCGGAGGCGCCGGTCATCTTGTTCTGGCGGCCCATCGCCAGGATCTGCACGAAGCCGACGTAGAAGAACAGGCCTTCCATGATGCAGGAG
>JBLMVY010000329.1:0-16520 GCA_050256935.1 Candidatus Levyibacteriota bacterium
ATGAAGGTGAAATTCGGATTTTCGGTCTGCCACTTCCCCGGCAGGTCGGGCAGGTACAGATCGCGTTTGGCCCGCGCTCCCCAGTACAGCACGATCTCGCGCGGGATCCGGTGGTGGAGCATGTGCTCGATGATCGCCTTGATCGGGGCGAAGCCGGTGCCTCCGGCGACGAAGATCACCGGCTTGTCGCTGTCCTCGCGCAAATAGAACGCCCCCAGCGGACCCTCGAAACGCAGGATCTCGCGCCCCTTGTACGTGGTGAACAGCGGGTCGGTGAACAACCCTCCCGGCGTGTGGCGGATGTGCAGCTCGAGCAGTTCGTCGGCGTGCGGCGGCGTCGCGAGCGAGAAGCTGCGCCGGTGCCCGTCCTTGAGCAGGAGATCGATGTACTGGCCGGCGAGGAACTGCAGGCGCTCCGATGTCGGCAGCTTGAGCCTGACGATGGCGACGTCGGGCGCCACCTTGTCGATCGATTCGACGCGACAGGGCAGCCGCCTGATCTGGATGTCGCCGGCGCGGCGCACCTCGCGCACCTCGATGACCAGGTCGGTCTTCGGCCGCGCGCAGCAGAACAGCGCCAGGCCGCGGTGCTTCTCGTCGTCGGTGAGCGTCGACGCCTGGTGCGGGCCGTAATCGACCTCGCCCTCGAGGATCTTTCCCTTGCAGGTCCCGCAGGCGCCGTTGCGGCATCCGTAGGGGATCATCAGGTCGGCACGCATCGCGGCCTGCAGCACCGTTTCGTCGGTGTCGCAGTCGAAGGCGTGGCCGCTGGGCCGTATGGTAATCTGCAGCGTCATCTGAGGGTCCGGTGCAAGGTTGGATGCGCGAGCGTGCATGGTCGCCCTGCGCGGCGCGGGACCCCGTCATCGATCGGCCGGCGGCAACGCCACTTCGACGTCATGGCGCAGAGGATCCTGCTCGTGGGTTGTGGCGATGTCGCATTGCGGGTCGCGGCGCTGCTGCGCAACCGCGTGCGGCTGATCGGTCTGACCCGCAATCGCGACGACCTGCGCCGGATGCGCGCCCATGGCATCGTTCCGCTGGTCGCCGATCTCGACCGGCCGCGCTCCCTCGACCGCGTGCGCACCGCGCCCTACGCCGTCCTGCATTTCGCGCCGCCACCCTCCGAGGGCCGCGACGATCCGCGCACGCGGCGGCTGCTGACCGCCCTGGCAAGGGCGAGAATTATACCGCAGCGCTTCGTCTACATCTCGACGTCCGGCGTCTATGGCGATTGCGCGGGTGCGCGGGTCGCCGAGACGCGACCGCTGCGCGCGCAGACCCCGCGTGCGCGTCGTCGCGTCGCGGCCGAGGGCCATCTGCGCGAGTGGGCGGCGCGCCATGGCGTCGGCCTGTCGATCCTGCGCGTGCCCGGGATCTATGCGCAGAACCGCCTGCCGCTCGAGCGGTTGCGGCATGGCACGCCCGCACTCAATGCCGACGAGGACGTCTACACCAACCACATCCATGCGGACGATCTCGCGCGCGCCGTGGTCGCCGCGCTCTACCTCGGACGTCCCAACCGCGCGTACAACGTGAGCGACGACAGCGAGATGAAGATGGGCGCGTGGTTCGATGCCGTCGCCGACGCCTTCCATCTGCCGCGGCCGCCGCGCGTGAGCTGGGACGAGGCCGAGCGGACCATCGCGCCGATGCTGCTGTCGTTCATGAGCGAGTCGCGGCGCCTGTCGAACCGGAGGATGAAGCGCGAGCTGCGGCTCGTCCTCCATCATCCGACGCTCGCGACGGCGCTCGTCGAGGCCGCCCCGCGCACCCTGCGCAAGCAGCTCGCGCTGCCGATATGACGCCGCGCGGATCCGCTGCCGTCCGCCGGGCCGCGCGGGCGATCGCGAACGCGACCGTGCCGGCATGAGCGGACCGGTTCCCGCAGCGCGGCCCCGGCTGACCTTCGTCGAGCGCCTCGACGCCTACGAGCGCTTGCTGCGCCTCGACAAGCCGATCGGCACGCTGCTGCTGCTGTGGCCGACGCTGTCCGCGCTGTGGCTCGCCACGCGCGGCGCGCCTGCGTTCTCGCTGATCGTCATCTTCGTCATGGGCACCTGGGTGATGCGCTCGGCGGGTTGCGCGTTCAACGACTGGGCCGACCGCGATTTCGACGCCCACGTCAAGCGCACGGCGCAGCGCCCTCTCGCGGCGGGGATCATCGCACCCTGGGAGGCGCTGGCCGTCGGCGCGGTGCTCGCGGCGATCGCATTCTGCTTCGTGCTCTTCACCAACCGGACGACGGTGCTGTGGTCGTTCCCGGCGCTGGCGATCGCGGTCGCCTATCCGTTCTTCAAGCGATTCTTCTCGATTCCGCAGGCCTTCCTCGGCATCGCGTTCTCGTTCGGCATCCCGATGGCCTACGCCGCCGCCCAGGACAGCATTCCACCGATCGCGTGGATGCTGCTCGCGATCAACCTGTTCTGGGTCGTCGCCTACGACACCGAATACGCGATGGTCGATCGCGACGACGACGCGAAGATCGGCATCCGCACCTCCGCGCTGACCTTCGGTCGCTACGACGTCGCTGCCGTCGCGCTGTGCTATGCCGTCTATCTGGCCGCGATGGCATGGGTCGGGCGCGTCCATGCGCTGGGATGGGTCTACGGCGCCGGGCTCGCGATCGCGCTGGCGATCGCGATTTACCACCTCCGGATCATCCGGACGCGCGAGCGCGACCCCTGCTTTCGCGCCTTCCTCGGCAACCACTGGCTGGGCCTCGCCGTCTTCGCGGGCATCGCACTCGACTATGCGCTGCGCGCCGGTCGCTGGCCGCACAGCTGGTGAGCCGCCGCGCGCCACCGGCCGCCCCGCGCCGGCGCGGCCTGCCGCCGGTGCTGGCACCCGACTCCCGGGTGCTGATACTCGGCAGCTTTCCGAGCGAGGCTTCGCTGGCCGCGAGGCAGTACTACGCGCACCCGCGCAACCATTTCTGGCCGATCCTCGGCGCCGTGCTCGACGAGCCGCTCGCGGAGCTGCCCTATGAGCAGCGCCTCGCGCGCGTGCGCGCGCACCGGGTCGCGATCTGGGATACGATCGTCGCCTGCGAGCGCGCGGGAAGCCTCGACGCCGCGATCCGCAGGGCCGAGCGCGGAGAGATCGCGCGCGTGCGGCGCGTCGCCCGCGGACTCCAGGCGGTGTGCTTCAACGGGCAGACCGCGGGCCGCGCGAGCGGCGCATGGCGTGAGGCGGGCTATGCGACGCTCGTCCTGCCTTCGACCAGCCCGGCCTACACCTTGCCCGTCGCCGACAAGCTCGCCGCCTGGCGCGGGCTTGCGCGCTGGCTGTGATCGGAGGAGCCATGGACTACGGGTTGCGCGACAAGGTCGTCGTCGTCACCGGCGCGAGCAAGGGCATCGGTTTCGCCTGCGCGCAGGCATTCGCGCAGGAGGGCGCGCGCGTCGCGCTGGTCTCGCGCAGCCGGGCGAATCTCGACGCCGCGGTGGCGGCGATCGGCGACTGCGCGCATCGGTCTGCGACATTCGTCGCGGACCTGCGCGACGCCGCGCAGGCGCAGGCGATGGTCGAGGACGTCGAATCGACGCTGGGCCCGATCGACGTGCTGATCAACTCGGCGGGCGCGGCGAAGCGCTATCCGCCGGAGGAGCTCGAGCCCCGGGCATGGCACGACGCGATGGACGCCAAGTTCTTCAGCTACGTCCATCCGCTGGACGCGGTCGTCAAGCGGATGGGCGCACGCGGGCACGGCGCGATCGTCAACGTCGTCGGCATGGGCGGCAAGATTGGGCAGCCGGTGCACATCCCCGGTGGCGCGGCCAACGCTGCGCTGATGCTGGCGACGACCGGGCTCGCCGCAGCCTACGGCCCCAAGGGCGTGCGCATCAACGCCATCAATCCGGGCGGGACCCTGACCGGACGCGTGCGCGAGGGGCTCGGCGCGGAAGCGCGGATGACCGGTCTCGCCCCGGACGAGCTTCTCGCGCGCCAGCAGGCGCGCATCCCGCTGCGTCGCCTGGGCACGCCGGAAGAGGTCGCGCAGGTCGCGCTGTTTCTCGCGTCGGCGCAGGCCAGCTATGTCACCGGCGCGATCGTGCCGATGGACGGCGGCGCCGGCGCGGTCATCTAGCCGCGTCCCGCAGCGCTGGCTGAAGCCTGATCAGCGGCCTGTGCCGCCGACGGGTGTCGGGTGAGTCGCGCTGTTCAGCTCCTGATGCAGCGACTCGGGGGCGACCGACTTGACGTCCGCGATGCCGTTGTGGTCCCGCACCGGGATGGCGCTCCCCGTCTGGTAGACCTTGGCTTCCCGGGGCTCGGCCGTCTGCTCGGGGGTCGACGCGCATGCGGCGCACAGCGCGAGGGTGGATGCGGCAAGCACCTCGATCGGCAGTCGTGCATTCATGATGGTCTCCCTTCGAATAGATACTGCGAATCGCCCGCCGGTAGCGGCGGCGGGAACAGCTCCAGCGGCCGGTCCCTGCGGATCGCCGCGATCAGATCCTCGGTCTTCGAGGACGGCTCGACGTCAACGTCGTGGCCCAGGTGCGCCCTGAACGACGCATAGGCGCGGAGCGCGCTCGCGGGCTCGCCCGCGTCGCACAGCAGCGTCATGCACTCGCGCAGCATCGACTCGTTGCCGGGCTCGATCACCAGGCCGCGCCGCGACCAGTAGATCGCCTGCGCGAGCTCGCGGTGATCACGGTGCAATGCCAGCAGCGTCGCGGCAGCGTCCAGCGCCAACCGCCGCAGGCGCGAGCATTCGCGCTCGCGCCAGTCGTCGAACTCCGGCGAGACGTCGGCGATGAACAGGCCATCGAGGAAATCGCCCTGATAGATCGAGAGCGCCAGCTCGCAATTGCGCGCGGCGCAGGCCTGCGCGAATTCCGCCGCGTCGCAGGTCACGATCGCCGGGTCGAGGGCGAGGCTCCGGCTGCCGAAGTCGGCGATGGCGGCAGGTTCCAGCTCCCGGCGCAGGAAGCGGATCGCCAGGCACAGCACTGCACGGGCGAACGGTGCGGCGTGACCGGGCCAGAGCAAGCCCGCCAGCCGGTCGCGCTGGCACGCCCCATGCGGGCTCATTGCCAGCGCGATCAGCACCGCAAGCCGCTTGGGCTGTGCGAGCACCGGCCTGAAGTCGCGTCCATCGTCATCGCGCAGGCCAATACCCCCGAGCGTGCACAAGCGAATCATCGTCGCCTCGTGTTGCGCCGCCACCCCGCCGGTGGATCGACGGGGCGACGGTCTCCCTCACTCCGGAAACGCGCATGCGTCCGGTTTCCGTGTCGCTACGCGGATGCCGTCATTCCTTCGGCAGGAGCTTCGCGAAATCCCAGTAGCTGAAGTGATAGATCGGCTCGGTGCGCTGGACGTAGCGCCGCAGGGTCGTCGGGCCATCGGCCGCAGCCTTGCGAACACCGCGCTCGATCGGATTGAACCCCAGCGGCGCCGTGGACGTGCCGCGGACCTCCATCGTCGCGATCGACCCGTCCGCCTGGGCCAGCACGACGGGGGCGGGTTCGGCGGCCTCGGGTTTCACGGCATCCGCCGCCCAGGCAGCAGTGCTTCCCAAGACCAGCACGGCAGACAATGCGTACGCAAAGCGCTTAGTTTGGTGATCGGATGTCATGACGGTACCCCTTCCGGTGGGTGGAACGCGGGGGGCAATCGCGCAGCGTCGGGAAGTTGCCGGCGACTGGCGCGGCCCGTCCAATGCTCCACGGTGTCATCGACGTACGCGATCCGCGATGCTCGCGTGACCTCTCGGATCACGCTTCCCTTCCCGGGATCGCTGCGGGAGGGCAGGGTCGATCGGCTTGCGCCACGCCTCCTACCATGTGTGCAGCCGAAGCATGGCGCCATGGACGATTCGGCGCTCTCGCTTTGGAAGAATCGCATCGGCTGTACGGTGATCACACCACGCTCCCGCACTGCCGCCAAGTGCCTTGCGACGAATCAGGTCGTTGCGGGGATGAGGCCGGCGAATGCGCGACGAACGACGCGAAGCTGCCGTCGATCAGTACGCGAGCAGGATCAGCTTGCGCGCCTTGCGGGCACGGGGCGGCGCGCCGTCGGTCGCCGGGTCGGTCGCCGACTTGATGTCCACGCGATCGTCGGCAGCTGCGCGCAGCACCACCTGACGACTGCGCTCGCCGTCGCGGACCGAGAAGGTCAGGCCGGCAAGTCCGGTCGGACCGCCGCCCCCGCTGCAGGCGTGCGGCTCGGCGAAGCGCAGCGCGCCGTCGCTGTCCACCTGCACGCGCCGCAATTGCCGGACGGTCGAGGCCTTCGCCTTGTGGCGCTCGTGCGCCGGCAATCCTGCGCCAGCCAGGCTCGCGTATCGCAGCAGTTCGTCCATGATTCGGATTCCTGGGCAAGGTCCGCCCTGGAGGGGCGTGATGGAAGTCGCGGTAAACTCGTCTCCGCGATGATTCGACACCGGCGGGCACGAATGATTCAAGTATCGCGACTGCCGCGCATCGGCGCGGGTGAACTGTCGGCGCCGCCGGAGTCGAATATTCGCGTTGCCTCCGAGCCCGCGATTGCGTGTGCGAGCGGGGTTGGCAGGTGAGCTACGCCGATCTGCGCGACTTCATCGGCCAGCTCGAAGCGGCAGGTGAGCTCGCGCGCGTGCACGATCCGGTCGACCCGAGGCTGGAGATGACGGCGTTGTGCGATCGCGTGCTGCGCGCGCAAGGCCCGGCGCTGCTTTTCGAGTCGCCCACGGGGAACTTCCGCGGCCCCTCCGGAGACCCGATCCCCGTGCTGGGCAACCTGTTCGGCACTCCGGAGCGCGTCGCCCGGGCGATGGGCGCCGATCCTGCGCGCTGGCAGGAGAGCCTGCGCGAGGTCGGGCGCCTGCTCGCGTACCTGAAGGAACCCGAGCCGCCGAAGAGCCTCAAGGACGCGTGGCAGACGACGCGGCCGGTGTTCATGAAGGTGCTCGACATGGCGCCCAGGGAGCGCCGGTCGGGTCCTTGCCAGGAAGTCGTCTGGGAAGGCGCCGACGTCGATCTTGCGCGGCTGCCGATCCAGACCTGCTGGCCGGGCGACGCTGGGCCGTTGATCACCTGGGGACTCACGGTGACGCGCGGACCGCACAAGAAGCGGCAGAACCTCGGCATCTACCGCCAGCAGGTGATCGGCCGGAACAAGGTGATCATGCGCTGGCTCGCCCACCGCGGCGGCGCGCTCGATTTCCGCGATCACGCGCTGACGTCGAACGGCGCGCCTTTCCCGATCGCGGTGGCGCTGGGCGCGGATCCGGCGACGATCCTGGGCGCCGTGACGCCGGTCCCCGATACGCTCTCCGAATACCAGTTCGCGGGCCTGCTGCGCGGCGGGCGCACGGAGATCGTCAGGTGTCTGACGCACGACCTGCAGGTTCCCGCCGCCGCCGAGATCGTGCTCGAAGGCTTCATCCGCCCCGACGCCGCCGATCCCACCGGCTACGAGACCGCGCTCGAGGGGCCGTTCGGCGATCACACCGGGTATTACAACGAGACCGAGCGCTTCCCGGTGTTCACCATCGAGCGCATGACCTTGCGCCGCGACCCGATCTACCACTCGACCTACACGGGAAAACCTCCCGACGAGCCGGCGGTGCTGGGCGTGGCGTTGAACGAGGTGTTCGTTCCGCTGCTGCAGCGCCAGTATCCGGAGATCGCCGACTTCTACCTGCCGCCCGAAGGCTGCAGCTACCGGCTCGCCGTCGTCGCGATGAAGAAGCAGTACGCCGGGCATGCCAAGCGGGTGATGTTCGGCATCTGGAGCTTCCTGCGCCAGTTCATGTACACCAAGATGATCGTCGTCACCGACGACGACGTGAACATCCGCGACTGGAAGGACGTGATCTGGGCGCTGACCACGCGCGTCGATCCGGCGCGCGACACGCTGATCGTGCCCAACACCCCGATCGACTATCTGGACTTCGCCTCGCCCGTCGCGGGACTCGGCAGCAAGATCGGCATCGACGCCACGAACAAGTGGCCCGGCGAGACCGCGCGCGAGTGGGGGCGTCCGATCACCATGGACGCGGCGGTCGAGGCGCGGGTCGACGCGATCTGGAAGACGCTGGGGCTGTGACGCCGGTCGGGGTGTGCCGGCGGGCGCGTGCGGCGCCGATCCGGCCTGCGCGCCTGGCGACGGTCAGCGGCCGCGCAACCCGCTCACCAGGCGCAGCGCGACGAGTCCGATCGACAGGCCGCGCATGACCAGTCCCAGGCGGCTCGCACCGAAGACGGGAATGGCCATCCGCAGCAGGCGTGCGAACATCGGGTGCATCCGGCCGAGGCGCCCCGGGACCGGGTGAGGCTCGAAGGCACCGGCGACGTCGCGCACGGCGACCGCGAGGTCGATGCGCTCCAGATCGGACCGCGCGACGAGCAGGGCCTTGCGCGCGGCGAGGTCGTCCAGGGCGCTCACGATCCGGTCGGGCGATCGCCCTGGTGATGGCGGCGCAACCATTCGACGTCCTTGCGCAATGCATCGAGCGACGATGCGAAAGGCGTCGGTGCCGCCTTGCGCAGCGCGGACTGGCGCCGCAGCGCGACCACGCCGACGATCGCGTACAGCAGCGCGACGACGGCGATCGCCTGGAAGCGATAGCTGTCCCAGAACCAGACGACGACGCCGAAGGTCACGACCGCCGCGGCAAAGCCGAACGCGATGATGGCGACGGCGATCAGCGCGATCGACACCTTCAGCCGCTCGCGCTCCTCGGAGAACTCGACGCTGGCGAGCTCGACCCGCGTGCGCAGCAGCGCCAGCGCCGATGCGGACAGCCGCTGCGCAAGGTTCCTGACGCCGCCCTCCGGGACGGACATGACGCCGCGGCGATCAGCGCCGGTTCATCAGCAGGCCCGCGACGAAGCCGATGGCTGCGGCTCCGCCGATGGCCCACCACGGATTGTCGTGCACGTAATCGTCGGTGACGCGAGCTGCTTCCTTGGCGCGGTCGACCGCCTCGCCCTGCAGCTCCTGCAGGCGCAGCTTGGCGGCGAGCAGCTTCGCCTCGACCTGCGCGCGCAGGTCCTTCGCGCGCTCGCCGCTTTCGTTGCCGGCGCGCTTCAGCAGGTCTTCGGCGTCGGAAAGCATCGAGGAGAAATCGTCGAGGACGGATTCGCGAGAGGTGGTCATGCTCGACTCCTTCGGATTGAGGCCGGATCGCAGGATGGTCCGCGCGGCTGGCCCAGGGCGCGGTCGAATCCATTATAGCGGCCGGACGTTGGATTCTGGCAACGTGCGCCGGGGCGCTGCATGCGCCTGCCGGGCCTGCGGCTTGCACCGCGCTGCGAAGCGTGCTGTCATGCGTTCCCATTCCATTGCCTGGACGCTGTCGCGATGAGCAAACTTCGCCTGCCGGCGCTCGACCCGCAATCCGTCGCCGAGGTCCGCGGATCGGGGTATCCCGAGCCCTTCCGTTCGCGGATGGGCGACCGCGCCAAGCGCCGCCTGGGGGACGCCTGCGGTCTCACGCGCTTCGGCGTCAACCTGGTGACCCTGGGCCCCGGCGGGCAGTCGGCGTTGCGGCACTGGCATACGCTGGAGGACGAGTTCGTCTATGTCCTGGAGGGCGAGGTCGTGCTGGTGACCGACGCCGGCGAGCAGGTGCTGCGCGCGGGCGACTGCGCCGGCTATCCCGCGGGCGGGCGCGACGCCCACCATTTCGTCAACCGCGGCACGGCCGCCGCACGCTATCTCGAGATCGGCAGCCGGATCGACGGCGACAACGCCTTCTATCCGGACGACGACCTGATGTGGGGCGAGGACGAGCAGGGCCCGTTTGCCGCGCACAAGGACGGCCGCCGGTACTGAAGGACGCGCGGGCCCTGGACGAGCGTCCTGCTTGATTCGGATACGGGGTTCCCCAATCTAGGGTCAGGCCACGGGCGCCGACGCGCGGCGCAGAATCCATGAGGGAGATTTCGATGGCCGAGTTTCCAGCTCCGGTGTCCCCCGCCACGTCGACGCCGCCCGGTGCGTCGCGCCCCTTGCCGATCAACGCGGCGCTGCTCGTCTATGCGCTGTTCGCCATCGCCGCGCTGATCGGCGTTGCCTCGCACGGCTTCCCGCTGTTTGCGCCCCTGATGGGCGTGGTCGGCATCGTCGCGATCGTCATCGCCCATGTGAAGCGCGACGAGGCCGCAGGCAGCTGGCTCGCGTCCCACTTCAGCTGGCAGATCCGCACGTTCTGGTGGTCGCTGCTGTGGGCGATGATCGGCGGGCTGGTGCTGGTCACCCTGGGACTGATCCTGATCGGCATCCCGATCGCTTTCGCGATCTGGGCGGCCGACACCATCTGGGTGATCTACCGCGTCGTGCGCGGCTACCTGCTGTTCCACGACAGCCGGCCGGTGCCGGGGATGTAGCGCCGGCGGGGGTGCAGCGCCTGGATCAGCGTCGCAGCGCCGGGTCGAAGCTCCCGCCGTTGGCGTACACCCACTGCACGAGGTAGTCGAGCGCCGGGGCGGCGCGGCCGGCGGCGGGATCGTTGACCAGCGCGACCACCGAGAACCAGCGGCCGGCCCGGTCGATCACGTAGCCGGCGATCGCGCGCACGTCCTCGAGCGTGCCGGTCTTGAGCATCGCCTGTCCGGCGACGCCGTCGTCCTGGAATCGCCGCTCGAGCGTGCCGTCGGTCGCGGCGACGGGGAGCGAGCTCGCGAATTCGTCGCGCACCTTGCTGCGGCTCGCCGCCACCAGCAGCGCATTGAGTCCGCGCGCGGTGGTGCGCTCGCGACGCGACAGTCCCGATCCGTTCTCGAGCACCAGCCCCGGCATCGCGAGCTTGCGCGCGGCGAGGAAGTGGCGGACGGCGGCGGCGGCCTTGGCCGGGGTCGCCGGCGGCGGTCCGTCCGCGGTCGCGAGCGTGAGGAAGATCTGGCGCGCCATGACGTTGTTCGACAGCTTGTTGACGTCGCGCACGATGTCGTAGAGCGGCGGAGACTGCAGCGTCGCGAAGGGGCTGGATCCGGGCGGGACGCGTCCCTCGCGCACGCCGCCGTCGAAGCGTCCGCCCGCCTCGCGGAAATAGGCGTCGAACATCGCCTGAACGTAGTGGGGGTGATCGAGCACCGAGACCCACCAGTCGCGCTCGCCGCAGCCGGCGGGATAGCTGCCGGCGAAGCGGATCGACGCGCGGTTGCCGGCATCGTCGAACGCGGGCCGCGTGGCCGCACGCCAGTCGCCGCAGCCGCCCGTGTCGACCAGCGACGGCGCCCGCTGCAGCGTCACGTCGGGCAGTGGCGGGTCGATCGCGACGTCGACCCTCGCGGCGGCGGGATCCGGCGCGAAGGTGAGGTGCACGGCCTTGAAATTGACCAGCAGCGCATCGGGGCCGACGTTGTAGGGCTTGCGCGGCTCGTGATCGAAGGCCCCCGGGTCGTACCGCGGAAGCGCGAAATAGCTGCGGTCGAGCACGAGGTCGCCGTCGATCGCGTCGAGTCCCTTGGCGCGCAGCGTCGCGATGAACGCCTGCCACTGCTCCTTGGTGATCTTGGGGTCGCCGTAGCCTTTGAGGATCAGATTCCCCTGCAGCACCCCGTTCTCCAGGGGGCCGCCGAGGTAGGCCTCGGTCTTCCAGCGATAGTCGCGGCCCAGGATCTCCAGCGCGCTGTAGGTGGTGACGAGCTTCATCACCGACGCGGGGTTGCGCGGCCGGTCGGCATCGTGGACGAACAGCGGCCGCCGCTTCGACGTTTCCTGCACGACGATGGAGACGTGGGTCATCGGAATGCCCGCGTCGAGGAACGCGCGCCGGATCTCGCGCGGCAATGCGGCCTGCGCCGCGATCGCGAAGAGCAGGCCGGCGACGCCGATCGACCGGGCGAGCGCCTGCGCGGTCATCGGCGGTCGAGGATGTCGAGCGTGCGCTCGACGAGCAGGGCGAAATCCATGTCGCTGACGACGTAGGGCGGCATGAAGTAGACGGTGTTGCCGATCGGCCGCAGCACGAGCTCGCGCGCCAGCGCCTCGGCGGCGAACCGGCGGGCGAACCCCGTCTTTGCGCCATCGACGTCGAAGGCGATGATCATCCCGCACTGGCGGAAATTGCGCACGCGCGAATGCGCGGCGAGCGGCTGCGCGGTCCGACCCCAGCGCAACGCCCTGTCGCGGTTCGCGGCGATGACGTCGTCGTCGCGGAAGATGTCGAGGACCGCCAGCGCGGCGCGGCAGGCCAGCGCGTTGCCGGTGTACGAATGCGAATGCAGGAAGCCCTGCGCGAATTCCTCGGCGTAGAACGCCCGGTAGACGTCGTCGGTCGCGAGCACGCAGGACAGCGGCAGGTAGCCGCCGGTGATGCCCTTGGACAGACACAGGAAGTCGGGCGTGATCGCGGCCTGCTCGCAGGCGAAGAAGCTGCCGGTGCGGCCGAATCCCGTCATGATCTCGTCGGCGATCAGGTGGACGCCGTGACGCGCGGTGAGCTCGCGCGCCCGGGTGAGGTAGCGCGGGGCGTACATCGCCATCCCCGCCGCGCCCTGGACCAGCGGCTCGACGATCAGCGCCGCCGTGCTCGCGTGGTGCGCGGCGAGGAAGGCTTCGAGCGCGGCGAGTGCGTCGTCGACGGCGGCGTCGGCGCGATCGGGCTCGCGCGCAGCGGGCGACGGCAGCACCGGATGCTCGCGCAGCAATGGCGCGTAGGCATCGCGGAACAGCGCGACGTCGGTCACCGCCAGCGCGCCCACCGTCTCCCCGTGGTAGCCACCGGCCAGCCGCGCGTAATGCGTCTTGCCGGCGACGCCGCGCTGGCGCCAGTAGTGGAAGCTCATCTTCAGCGCGATCTCGGTCGCCGATGCGCCGTCGGACGCATAGAACGCGTGCGACAGCCCGGGTGGGGCCAGCGCCGACAGCCGCTCGGACAGCTCGATCACCGGCCGATGGGTGAAGCCGGCGAGCATCACGTGCTCGAGCTCGGCGAGCTGCGCGGTCAGCGCCGCATTGATCCTGGGATTCGCGTGGCCGAACAGGTTGACCCACCACGATCCCACCGCGTCGAGGTAGCGGCGCCCGTCGAAGTCGTAGAGCCACGCGCCGGCCGCCCGCGCGATCGCGACCGGCGGCGCGTCCTCGTGCTGCTTCATCTGGGTGCAGGGGTGCCAGACCGCTTGGCTGCTGCGCTGCGCCCAGTCGCGGGCCGATCCCGCGCCGGGCGTCGGACGCGCTCCTGCGCTCATTGCACGCGGGTCCGCATGCGCCGGACCGCGCCAACCAGTTCGCGCGCGATCCCCGGCTCGCGCACCGAATGCCCGGCATCCGGGACGACGATGCACTCGGCGCCCGGCCACGCCGCGGCCAGCGTCAGCGCAGCCGCGGGCGGGCAGACCACGTCGTAGCGTCCCTGCACGATCGTGCAGGGCAGGTGGGCGATGCGCGGGATGCCGGCGATGATCTGATCCGGTGCGAGGAAGGCGTCGTGGACGAAGTAATGCGCCTCGATGCGCGCAATCGCCAGCGAAGCCGCGTCGTCGTCGATGCGCGCGAGGTCCTCTCGCGGGAGCAGCGTCGAGCAGGCGCTTTCGTAGCGGTCCCAGGCGCGTGCGGCGGGGAGGTGCACGGCCGGGTCGGGATCGGTGAGCCGCCGGTGGTAGCTCGCGAGCAGGTCCGCACGCTCCGCCGCCGGCAGGAAATGCGCGAATTCCCGCCACGCTTCCGGAAAGAAGTTGCGCATGCCGTGCATGAACCACCCGATCTCCTCGCGCGTGGCCAGGAATATCCCGCGCAGGACGAACCCCAGGACGCGATCCGGATGCGCCTGCGCGTAGGCCAGGGCGAGCGTCGAGCCCCAGGATCCGCCGAAGAGCACCCAGCGCTCGATCGCCAGATGCCGGCGCAGGCGCTCGATGTCGTCGATGAGCTGCGCGGTCGAGTTGTCGGCGATCTCGGCGCGGGGCGTCGACCGGCCGGCGCCACGCTGATCGTAGAGCACGATGCGCCACTGCGCGGGGTCGTAGAAGCGCCGATGATGGGGCAGGCTGCCGCCGCCGGGTCCGCCGTGAAGGAACAGGATCGGCACGCCGGAGCGGCTGCCGCAGGTCTCCCAGTACATCGCGTGCCGCCGATCCAGCGCCAGCATGCCGCTGGCGTCGGGCATGCATTCCGGGTAGAGGTCCGGCTCGGGCGCCGCGGTGCGCGTGGAATCGATCATCGCCCCTATGATCGCATTTCGCCTCGATCAGTTCGGTGCCACGCGATACCGGGCGCCCGCACGGCGGGGCCGAAGGCGCCCCCCCGGTGCCGGAGGCGCGGGGACACCGGGAGCGCCGGGGCCGCAGCCATGGCCGCGGCCCCCGATGCGCAAGGCGGCTTTAGCCGCGTCCCTTGAACGGGACGATCTTCTGCCGCTGCTCACCCAATCCGGAGATGCCGCAGGTCACGACGTCGCCGACCTTGAGCCAACCCTTGGGCTCCTTCATGCCCAGCGCCACGCCCGGTGGGGTGCCGGTGGTGATCACGTCGCCCGGAAGCAGCGTCATGTAGCGCGACACGTCGGCGACGAGCTCGGCGACGCCGAAGATCATCGTGCGCGTGTTGCCACGCTGCCGCGCCTGTCCGTTGACGTCGAGCCACATGTCCAGGTTCTGGGGATCCTTGATCTCGTCGGTGGTGACCAGCCAGGGGCCGAGCGGCCCGAAGGTGTCGCAGCCCTTGCCCTTGCCCCATTGCGACGCGCCGCGCTTCAACTGGAAGTCGCGCTCGGAGACGTCGTTGATCACGCAGTAGCCGGCGACGTAGCGCAGCGCGTCCTTGGCCGCGACATGGCGCGCCTTGCGCCCGATGACCACCCCGAGCTCGATCTCGTAGTCGAGCTGCGTCGAATCCTTGGGCGTGATCGTGTTGTCGTTGGGGCCGCAGATCGACGTCTCGGCCTTGAAGAAGACGACCGGATGCTCGGGGATCGGCACGCCCGCTTCCTTGGCGTGATCGGCGAAGTTGAGACCGATGGCGACGAACTTCGGCGGCGTCGCGACGCATGCGCCGAGCCGCGGCCGGCCCTTGACCGCAGGAAGACGCTTGGGGTCGAGCTTGCGCAGGGCGGCGAGCGACGCCGGCGCGAGGGTCTCCCCGTCGATGTCCTTGACCTTGCGCGAGAGATCGCGCAGGACGCCATCGGCGTCGATCATGCCGGGCTTCTCTCGCCCTGCGGGTCCGTACCGTACGAGTTTCATCGAATTCTCCTCAGATAGTCATCCCGCCATCGCAGGAATAGGTGTTGCCCGTGACAAACGCCGCCTCGTCGGACGCTAGGAAGACCGCCAGCGGGGCGATTTCCTCGGCGGTCGCGAGCCGTCCCATCGGCTGGCGCGCGACGAACATCTTCCGCGCCTCGACCGGGTCGGGGAACGCGTTGATCCGTTGCGCGAGCGAGGGCGTGTCGACGGTGCCCGGCGCGATCGCGTTGCAGCGGATTCCCTTTTGCACGAAATCGGCGGCGATCGACTTGGTGAGGCCGATGACCGCCGCCTTGGTGGTGCCGTAGACGAAGCGGTTGGGCAGGCCCTTGATCGAGCTCGCGATCGACGACATGTTGATGATCGACGCGCCCTTTCCCGTAGCCTCGTAGTGGGTGAGCATCCTGGGCAGTGCCGCGCGGGTCGCGACGTACATCGCGCGCACGTTCAGGTTGAAGCTGAATTCCCAGTCCCTGGGCGCGCACTCCAGGATCGTCCCGTGGTGGACGTACCCGGCGCAGTTGAACAGGATCTGCAGCGGCGGCAGCGCTTCGATGGTCGCCGCGACCGCGGCATCGTCGAGCACGTCGAGGCGCTGCGTCGCGATGTTCGGGATGCCGCGCAGCGTTTCGAGCGCGTCGCCGTCGATGTCGGTGGCGAGCACCGCGGCGCCTTCGCTCGCCATGGCGATCGCCGTCGCGCGCCCGATTCCCTGGCCCGCCGCGGTCACGAGCGCGGACTTGCCCGCAAGCCTTCCACCCATCGATGTTCTCCCTTCGGGGTCCGGGCGTCGGGCCCGGATGCCTGATCGCAGCAAAAAGCGCGGATTTTACGCTGCCGGCGGGCGTCCCGGTACTGCCGGGCGATCGTCGGGGCTTCTGCGGGCGACTGCAGACCCGGCCGGCGGTCGTCAGTGCATGAAGGTGTCGACGAGGAAGGCGAAGGCGATGCGCCAGGCAGCCTCGGCGGCCTCGGGGACGTAGCTTTCGCGATCGACGGTCGCGAACGCGTGCCCCGCGTCGGGAAGGACGGCCAGCGTGTAGCGGCGGTTGGCGTCGGACAGCGCCTTGGCGAGCCGCGCATGCTCGTCGCTCGCGATCGACGTGTCCCTGGCGCCGTAGACCAGGAGCTGCGGCGCCTTCAGGTCCTGGGCGCGGTCGAGCAGAGGCTTGCGCCTGCCCTTGGGTTCCAGCGGCGCGATCCCGCCGCCATAGAACGACACCGAGGCCGCGAGGCGGGCGCCGTGGACGGCGTTGGCGAGAAAAGCAAGTCGCCCGCCCATGCAGAAACCGATGATCGCCAGCCGGCCGTCGCGCGCGCCCTGGGCCACCAGCGCGTCGAGCGCCGCGCCGGTCTCCTGCATCGCGACGTCGTCGTCGATTTCGTTCA
>JBLMVY010000330.1:0-9542 GCA_050256935.1 Candidatus Levyibacteriota bacterium
GAGGCGGTCTGGTCGGAGGGGGTGCCGGTGCTGGGCATCTGCTACGGCATGCAGACGATGGCCGCGCAGCTGGGCGGCCGCGTCGAGCCGGGACGCGTGCGGGAGTTCGGGCACGCCGAGGTGCGGGCGCGCGGCCACACCGCGCTGCTGCGCGGTCTCGAGGACCGGCGCAATGCGGAAGGGCACGGGCTGCTCGATGTCTGGATGAGCCACGGCGACAAGGTGGTCGACCTCCCGCCCGGGTTCGTTCTCGCCGGCTCGTCGCCGGCCTGCGCAATCGCGGCCATGGCCGACGAAACGCGCCGCTACTACGGCGTCCAGTTCCATCCGGAGGTGACGCACACCCGGCAGGGCGCGGAGATGCTCGCGCGCTTCGCCCACGACATCTGCGGCTGCGGCCACGACTGGAACATGCACGACTACGCGCCGGAGGCGATCGCGTCGATCCGTGCGCAGGTCGGTGACGATCGGGTGCTGCTCGGCCTGTCGGGCGGGGTCGACTCGTCGGTCGCGGCGGCGCTGATCCATCGCGCGATCGGCGACAGGCTCACCTGCGTGTTCGTCGACCACGGCCTGCTGCGCCAGAACGAGGCCGAGGAGGTGATGGACACCTTCGCCAGCCACCTCGGCGTCCGCGTCATCCACGTCGACGCCGGGACCGAATTCTTCGCGGCGCTCGCCGGCGTCGACGATCCCGAGCAGAAGCGCAAGGTGATCGGCCGCCTGTTCGTCGACGTGTTCCAGCGCGAGGCGGAGAAGCTCGAGGGCGTCAAGTGGCTCGCCCAGGGGACGATCTATCCCGACGTCATCGAGTCCGCCGGGGCGAAGACCAAGAAGGCGCACACGATCAAGTCGCACCACAACGTCGGCGGCCTGCCCGAGACGCTGCACCTCAGGCTGCTGGAGCCGCTGCGCGAGCTCTTCAAGGACGAGGTGCGCAGGCTGGGACTCGAGGTCGGCCTGCCGCGGCACATGGTGTTCCGCCATCCGTTCCCGGGGCCCGGCCTCGGCGTGCGCATCCTCGGCGAGGTGAAGCGGGAATCGGCCGACCTGCTGCGCCGCGCCGACGCGATCTTCATCGACGAGCTCAGGGGCGCCGTCGACGAGCGCGGCGAATCCTGGTACGACAAGGTCTCGCAGGCGTTCGCCGTGTTCCTGCCGATACGCTCGGTCGGCGTGATGGGGGACGGGCGCAGCTACGAGCACGCGATCGCCCTGCGCGCCGTGCAGACCACCGATTTCATGACCGCGCACTGGGCGCCGCTGCCCCACGACCTGATCGCGCGCGTCTCCAACCGGATCACCAACGAGGTGCGCGGGGTCAACCGCGTCGTCTACGACGTCTCCAGCAAGCCGCCCGCGACCATCGAGTGGGAGTAGGGACCGCCGGTACGCCGCGCGGAGAAGCGGGCGATGGCGCAGACGCTCCCTCGACGGGGCGCCGCGAATCCTCTTTGCCTCAGCGAACGAGCTCCCAGCCGCCGCCCCGGCAGCGGCGGTGGAAGACCGGCACGCCACCACCCTCCATCGCCAGCAGGTGCAGCCAGCCGTGGTCGACGAGGTGGCGCACGGTCACGTGTGACGCAATCACGGCGTCGATAGCCTCGCGCGGCGCCTCCACGAAGACCGACAGCCGCCGCGGCGTGTGGCGCAGTCGCGCGCCATCGTGCACGGACTGCCACGGCAGGCCGATGCGCAGGTCGCCCCGGTTGCCTTCGAACACCCCGACGCCGCCGCCGACAACGTTGTGCAGCAGCTTGTTGCCGGCACCCTGGCGCTGCGGGTCCACGCTCGAGGCGAGGTACTGCAGGTTGATCCAGTGGGCGACCACGACCGGCGCGGTCAGGATCAGCTTCAACACGCTGCGGTCGACGTCGAGCCGGTGATCGTAGTCGTGGAGGAACACGCGGCCACCGAGGTTTGCGCCCTGCGTGCGCGAGCGCGGCGCCGCGATGAACGCGGCGTTGTCGACCAGCGCCCATTCCGGGCGGGTCTCGGCCCAGTGCGTGGCGCGCTCGCGCAGGCGGGCGTGCAGCACTGGCGCGGGCAGTTTCGGCAAGCCGAGGCCCGGCGCACGTTCCGCGCGCGCCGCGCGACCGGCCTTGGCGAGCGCGCCATGCAGCGCCTCCAGCGCGGCTCCGTGCGAGGGTGGCAACAGGTCGGTGTCGAAGAGCTGGACGTCGTCGGTCGTCGTGTTGTGCACACCCGCGACGAACCACGTGCCGCGGGGGATCGCGAGCCCGCGCGCGGCGAGCGCAGCGCGCACGTCGGCGTCGTTCAGCAGCGCAGCGAGCGCGCGGGCGTTGACCTCCCCGCTGCGTCCGCCGCAAGCGCCGCAGTCGAGCCCGGCCGCATGCGGGTTGTTCGCGCTCTGGCCGGCGTGCCCGCACAGGAGCACCAGCGGCGCAATGCCCTCGACCAGCCCCATCGCGCGCAGCACACCCTGCGCCAGCACGGCGCCGGCCTCGGGGTCGAGGGCGAGCCGCGGGCGCAGCGCGCACACCTCGTCGCGCGTCAGTCCCGACTGCGCCCAGTCCGGCTCGCCGTCCCCGCCCGGCAGGCTCGCACGCAGCAGCGAGCCGGCGTACAGCGCCCCGCAAGCCTCGACGAAGGAGAATCCGGCGGCGGGCGCGCCGCGCCAGCTGTCCCATGCCGCGGCCGCGGCAAGCCGCGCTCGGCGGCGCTTGGCGAGCAGGGGTGCCGCTGCGCGATCGGCGGGTGCTTCGTCGGCCGTCAGCGCCGGAGCGAGCAGCCCCGGCAGCTGCGGCTGGCGCCAGTCGGTACCGAGCGGCCGATAGTCGATCGGCAGCCCGAAGAAACCGGCGAAGCCGCGCGTGGCGATCGTCGAGCCGACCGCTTCGAGCGCGCGGCGGAGCACCTCGCTGCGCACGTCGATGCAGAACACCGCCTGCACGCTCGGTGTCGTCGCGGGCTCCGGTATCGGGCGCGACATCGCCGCGATCAGCTCGGCCTGCGCATGCCGCTCCTGCGACTCCATGCGCTTCCAGGCGGCGTGCTGGCGCGCGCGCTCGGCAGCGACCGCAGCGTCGATGCGGGTCCACGCCTGTGCCCAATCGTGCACGGTCGCAGCGGGCAACGCGTCGGCGAGCAGCGCGTCCCAGCCGGCGCGGATCGCGAGCAGCTCCGTGAGACGCGGGTCGTCGCCGCCGGCCAGCCGCGCCTGCCACCGCTGCCATGCGCAGGCGGCGGCCCAGCCGTTGAGGTCGAGGAGCCAGGTGGTCAGGCAGGCGACCTGCCCGTCCTCCGGCACACGCAGGCGCGCGAGCGCGTGGCCGATCGCCGCCATCGCGTCGCGCGGCAGGCTGCCGATCGACGCGAGCGCGGCGCGGCGCCGTTGCGGCCAGTCGAGCCCGCGGTCGGATGCCAGGCTCACGAGCCAGCTTCGGTAGAGCCCCCCTTCGTCGCCCTCCACCGGCATGTGCCAGCGCGCCTGCCCGGCGTCGAAGTACGCGGCGCAGTGCTGGCTGATCTGGTGAACGACGGTTTCACGTTGCCCGGCCAGGTCGGCGATCAGCGTGCGTCGCCGTACGGTCACGTCCGGGAGCAGGCGCATTCCGGCCAGCACGCCTACGGCGGCTGCGGCTTCCTCGATCGGACGGTCGATCCAGCCCCAGTGCGGGTTGACGGCGATGAAGCGGTCGAGCGGCCAGCTCGGCGCGATGCGGTCACAGGCTTGGGTTACCGCATCGGCGAGCGCGTGGGCCAGACGGTCGACGGGATGCAGGGGCGCGTTCATCGGCGTGCTCCGGCGAAGGTGGGCGAGGGAGGCTGGGTCGGGACGGGCGCCTCGGGAACGGGCCAGCGCGCGAGCAGCACGCGGCTGATGCGTTCGTCGACGAAGAAGCCGCCGTAGGCCCACGGATAGAGGCGCCGGACTGCGGGCCAGTGCGGTCGCAGCGTGATCGCGGCTTGGGCGGCGAAGAGCGCCAGCAGCGCCACCGCCACCGCCACGACGAGCGCCGGCGGCACGTCGAACGCCGGCGGCGCGACCAGCCACGAGGCGACGGCATGGCCGGCGAACCAGACCAGCGCGACCGCGCCCGCACTCACGAGCCGGCCGGATGCCGCCAGGGGCACCAGCGCAAGACCGAGCACGATGGCGGCCAGGCCCGCCGCCGGCGTGGTCAACGCGCCGCCGGCGGCACCCGCGGCGACGATCGCCACCGGCATCAGGATGGCTGCCAGCGCCCCGCGCGCCGCGGAGGCGCGGGTCTTGGGTGCAAGCCGCAGCGCCTGCTGCCGCCGCACGATGCCACCGGCGGCGAGGAAGGCGTGCGCCTTGTACAGCGAGTGCGCGACCAGATGCAGCAGCGCCATCGCGGGCAACCCAAGCGCCAGCTCCAGCAGCATGAAACCCATTTGCGCGACGGTCGACCACGCGAGCGCAACCTTGATGCTGATGCGTGTGCCCATCACGAGCGTCGCCACCACCACCGTCGACGTCGCGGCTGCGGCGAGCAGCGCGAGAGCGACCGGTGATTGCGCGAGCAAGGGTGCGAAGCGGATCAGCACGAAGCCGCCGAGGTTGACCACGCCCGCGTGCAGCAGCGCCGACACCGGCGTCGGCGCCTCCATCACCTGGATCAGCCAGCCGTGCAGCGGCAACTGCGCGCACTTGAGCAGTGCGGTGACCACGAGCAGCGCCAGCCCGGCCTGCGCCAGCGTCGGCACGCCATGGCCGGAGGCGCGCCCGATCATCGCGTCGAGGGACAGCGTGCCGTACGCAGTACCGAGCAGCGCGACCGCGCCGAGCAGCGCCGCGTCGGCGGCGCGCGCGGCGAGGAACTTCTTGTGCGCGGCCATCCGCGCCGCAGGCCGCTCGGCGTAGAAGCGCAGGAGCTGGTGCAGCGTCAGGCTGGTGCCGATCCACGCTGCCGCGAGGAGCAGCAGGTGATCGGCCGCCAGCACGAGCGAGACCGCAGCGAGCGTCAGCGTGAGCAGCCGCAGGTAGCGGCGCTCGTTCGGCTCCCCCTGCAGGTAGCGGTAGGAGTAGCGAACGATGACCCAGCCGACGAAGCCCACCAGCAGCCCCACGACGGCGCCGACGGCATCGAGCCGCAGGCCGAGGCCGCCGGCGGGCCCGACGTGGAGCACTGCGGCGAGCGCTGCGGCGGCGGAGAGCAGGGCGCCGAGCGCGCCGGCTTCGGCGCGCCGCCAGGCGGCATCACGGTTTCCGGAATGGGCACGTGCCGCCGCCCATGCGTGCAGCAAAGCCGGTACGACGGTGAGCGGGAGAAGAGGTGTCGACGGGTTCATGCCGGGCATGGTGACGATTCGGCGTGGACCTGTAAAATTCAATATTCGTCACGTTTCGTTCAGTTTTACTAAACATGGCACGTCTGAACTACCATCACCTCCATTGCTTCTGGGCAGTCGCCAGGGAGGGGCACCTGACGCGCGCGGCGGGACGGCTGCACGTCTCGCCGTCCGCGCTGTCGACGCAGATCCGCCTGCTGGAGGCGGCGCTCGGCCAGCCACTGTTCGAGCGTCAGGCGCGGTCGCTGAAACTGACCGAGGCTGGCCGGGTCGCGCTCGGCTACGCCGAATCGATCTTCGCCAACGGCATCGAACTGGTGTCGGTGCTGCGCGAGGGCCGGCGTGCGCAGCGGCAGGTGCTGCGCATCGGCGCGGTGGCCACGCTGTCGCGCAACTTTCAGGAGAACTTCCTCGCCCCCCTGCTCGGCCGCGACGATGTCGAGCTCGTGCTGCAGTCGGGCGGCCTCGCCGAGCTGCTGACGCGCCTGCGCGTGCATACGCTGGACCTGGTGCTGTCCAACCGGCGCGTGCACGGCAGCGCCGACGAGCCGTGGCGCTGTCGTCGCATCGCGCGTCAGCCGGTAAGCCTGGTCAGCCGCCGGTGGAAGCGCCGGCGCGCGTTCCGCTTTCCCGAGGACCTCGCGGCAGTGCCACTGCTGCTGCCGGGGCGCGACAGCGACGTCCGCGTCGGCTTCGACCTTCTGTGCGAGCAGCTCGGCGTGCGCTATACGCTCAAGGCCGAAGTCGACGACATGGCGCTGCTGCGCCTGCTCGCGCGAGATGCTGGCGGGACGGCTCTCGTGCCGAGCGTCGTCGTGCGAGACGAGCTTAAGGCCGGCACGCTGGTCGAACATGCGGTCGTGCCGGACCTGTTCGAGAACTTCTATGCAATCTCGGTGCCGCGCCATTTTGCGCCGCCGCTGCTGCGGGAACTGCTGGCGCGGCCGGAGTCCGAAGTCCTCGGCGCGCGCTGACCGCGGAGTGCCGGGCGCTCGGAGGCGGGGTGATCCGCCGCTCGGGGAGCTGCGTACAAGTGTCGTGGACTCCACGCGCCCCGCCGTGCATTCCCCGTCCATCCGGCGCCGCTTCGCTGCGCGCGTCGCAGGGGCGTTCGTGCTCGCGCTCGCGGGCGGGGGCGCTGCCTCGGCAGCGACCCCGCCGCAGGAATGGAGCTTCACGGTGCGGCTCGACGGCACGCCGATCGGCACGCACCGCTTCGAGCTCGACCGCGCAGGCGACGGGGAGCTCTCCCTGAGCAGCGAGGCGCGGTTCGACGTCAGGCTGCTCGGCGTGCCGCTCTACCGCTACCGGCACCGCGCGAGCGAGCGCTGGGCGGGCGGCTGCCTGGCATCGATCGAGGCGCGCACCGACGACAACGGTCGCCTGACCGAGGTGGAGGGACGCGAGCTCGAAGGCCGCTTCGACCTCACGGTGCGACAGGACGACCGGCTGTCGTCGCCGCAGGCGACGCCGGCACGTTGCATGATGAGCTTCGCCTACTGGAACCCTGCGCTGGCCGACCAGAAGCGCCTGCTCGATCCCGGCTCCGGCCGCGTCGAGCCGGTGGTCATCACCGCGACCGAGGCCGCGCCCGCCGACCTGCAGCCGCAGGCGGTGCGCGGGCTGCGAATCGGCGGTCTCGCTTACCCAATCGACGTCTGGTACGTCGGCGATCGTTGGGTCGGACTCGACACCATCGTCAGCGGCGGTCGCCGTCTGAGCTACCGCCTGCGCTGACCGGAACCCGTGATGACCTCGACCCCGCGCATTGCAACCGTTCGCCACTTCGTCGTCGCCTTCGTCGCGGCAGCGCTGACCTTCCTGCTGCTCGACGCCGTCTGGCTGACGACGATGGCCTCGCGCCTGTACCGCCCCGCGATCGGGCACATCATGCGCGAGGACTTCGACGTTCTCGCCGCCGCGGCGTTCTACGCGATCTATCTGGCCGGTGTCGTCGTCTTCGTCGTGCGACCGGCTTCCGACGGCCGTGCGGCCCTCGTGCGCGGCGCCTTGTTCGGCCTGGTGTGCTACGCCACCTACGATCTCACCAACCAGGCCACCGTCGCGGGCTGGCCGTGGCACGTGACCCTGGTCGACCTGTGCTGGGGCGCCTTGGTCACCGGCGTCAGCGCCGGGGTCGCGCAGCGCGCCGCGCGCGCGTGGCGCGGCTGACGCGCCTGACGCAGCGCTACATCCCGATCAACCCGCCGACGATCGACGCGATGCGCCCGTCGAAGCGCATGCGCGCGCCGACGTAGGCGAGGCACACGCAGGTGGCACCGGCGCGCACCACCGGCTGGTGGTGGACCGACGCGTCGGCGGCATCGAAATCGCCCGGCCCGAAGACCGCGCGCCCGTCGTCGAAGGCGCCGCACAGCACCTGCGTCAACTCGACTCCGCCGTGCGTGTGGCGCGGCAGGCTGCGGCCTTCGCCGATCCGCAGCAGGTACAGCGACGCCAGGGGATCGTGCCTGACGGACACGCGTGCGTAGCGCATGCCCGGCCCCATCCAGCGCCAGCCGCTCACGTCGCAGCCGCGCAGGCTCGCCGGCCACGGCACGCCCGGTGGCAGCGCAGGGTGCGGGGTCGGCGCTGCGGGCGGGGCTGCGGGGGTAGGGCGGGCGATGCGCTCGAGCGTGCGCGCCCACGCGCTTTCCCCGAGCGCGGCCGGCTCGGCCTGCTCGAGCAGGGCGCCGCCCAGCGCCTGCAGCGTATGCAGCCGCGCGCGACACCCGGCGCAGCTTTCGAGATGCGCGCCGACCACGAGGGCCTGGCCGGCACTCAGGCGGCCTGCGGCCAGCGGCAGCAGGAGTTCGTCGCCGGGGTGATGCTGGATCATGCTTGGGTCCGTTCCAGTATGCGCCGCAGTTGCGCCACCGCCAGCCGGATGCGCGACTTGACGGTGCCGAGCGGGATCCCGAGGTCCTGCGCGATGCGGCCATGCGGGTGCTCGTCGAAGAACGACAGCCGCAGCACCTGCGCCTGTTCCGGCGGCAGCGCGGCCAGGGCTTCCTGCACGCCGCGCGCGCGCCGCGCCGCGTGCAGCAGTTCGTCGGGTGCGAGGTGCGCGTCCGCAGGCTGCTGCTCGGGGTCCCAGTCCGCGGGCGACTCCGAAGTGCCGCCCGCGTTGCGCCGGTAGTGATCGATGCGCAGGTTGCGCGCGATCGTATAGAGCCAGGTCGACAGCTGCGCGCGCGCCGGGTCGAAGCTCGCCGCCCGCCGCCACAGCGCGACCATCGTCTCCTGCGTGAGCTCCTCGGCCAGCGCGTCGTCCGCGCCGCCGCGCACCAGAAAGCCCTTGATGCGCGGCGCGAAATGCCGGAACAGCGCCGCGAAGGCCGGGCGGTCGGCGTCCTCGGCCACGGCGCGCATCCAGGCGTTGATCTCGTCGTCGGTGGGCATGCGTCGGTCGGCAGCGGCAGCCGTCACCGCCGCCACATGTCCGAAGACTAACAGCCCCGGCCGGCCGGATGGCGGTGCCGGGAACGGCCGCAGGCGTCCCATGCCCGTTCTACGGCTCGCGGCCGCTGCTGGATCACTTGCCGCGCGCACGCGCCGGTGATCCACAGGCCGTTCGGCCGCGTACAAGCCGGCATCGACCCCGCGGGCAGTGGCCCGCTCTTGAGGATGCGTCCGATGGCCCTGTCGAACCTGGCGCTGGAATTCACCGAACGCGGCATCGTCCCCGACGGCCTGGTGCGCGCCGGCATACGCCGGCTGCTGCGCGCCCGGCTGGAGGAGGTCGCGGCGAACGATCCAGCCGCCGCGGCCGCGCGCGCCGAGGCCTTCGCGGCCGCGATGCGCACTTCGCCGATCGCGTTACTGCCGCACAAGGCCAACGAGCAGCACTACGAGGTGCCGAGCGCCTTCTTCGGTGAGGTGCTGGGACGCCGGCGCAAGTACAGCTCGGCGTGGTGGCCGGACGGCGTGGGGGATCTGGACGCCGCCGAGGAGGCGGCGCTCGCGGCCACCGCGGAGCGTGCACAGCTGGAGGACGGCCAGCGCATCCTCGAGCTGGGCTGCGGCTGGGGCTCCCTCACGCTGTGGATGGCCGAGCACTTCCCGCGCGCCCGGATCACGGCGGTGTCGAACTCGCATTCGCAGCGCGCGCACATCGAGGCCGAGGTGAGGGCGCGGGGCCTTCCCAACGTGGAGGTCCTCACCACCGACGTCGCAAGGCTGCAGCCGGCCGCGCGCTTCGATCGCGTCGTCTCGGTGGAGATGTTCGAGCACCTGCGCAACTGGCCCGAGATGTTCCGCCGGAT
>JBLMVY010000331.1:0-14903 GCA_050256935.1 Candidatus Levyibacteriota bacterium
TCTGCGGCGCGACCCGCGCGAGGCCTGCTCGATCCCGGCGCGGGTGCGCATCGGTCTCGCACGCATCCATCAGCTCTGCCGGGGACAGACGCCGACCGATCCCGAAGCGGTGGTGGGCAAGATGATCGAGGTCCGTTCGCCCGAGCGCAGGGCACGGGAGAAGACGCAGGGCCGCACGGCGGGCGACACGCTGGGCGCGACGCTGGCGATGGTGGATCACACGATGTGGCAGGTGAAGGACCGCAGCGTCTCGGGTCTGCGCATCTTCACCCAGGGCGAAGCCGGTCGGACGCTGTCGCTGGGGGCGCTGGTCACCGTGCGGCAGTCGGACGTGTCCAAGTGGCGGCTCGGGATCGTGCGCCGGGTCAATCGCCTCTCCGCCGACGAGGTCGAGGCCGGCATCTCGCTGATCGCCGAGCGCTTCGACGCGATCACGCTGTACGCGAGGAACCCGGTCGGGCCGGAATCGGAAGCCGCCGCGGGCGCGCCCGATGTCACGCACGCCCTGCGCATCGAGGGGCTGTACCTGCCACCGCCGTCGCGGCCCCACAAGCCGATCTTCGCCAAGACGATCATCGTGCCGAGCCGGGAATACGCCGAGGGCCGCCAGGTGATCCTGACCACGCCGCGCTCGATCTACACGGTGGCGATGCACCAGGTCGTCGAGCAGCGCAACGAGTGGAGCTGGGTCACGATCAAGATCGTCGACAAGCAGCCGCGCCCGCAGGCCGACGGGGAGCCGACGACGGCCCCACCGGAGTGACGCCCGGTCATCGGCCCGACCGGAGCAGACGGGCCGCCCCGCGACGAGACTGCGCCGTCTATTTCGGCGCCATCCTGATCGCCCCGTCGAGACGGATGACCTCGCCGTTCAGCATGGCGTTCCCGACGATCTCCCGCACCAGCGAGGCGAACTCCGCAGGCCTGCCCAGCCGCGGCGGGAACGGCACCATCTTGCCGAGGGCGTCCTGCAGCTCCTGCGAGAACCCGGCGACCATCGGCGTCTCGAAGATGCCGGGAGCGATGGTCATCACCCGGATGCCGAAGCGCGCGAGCTCGCGCGCGATCGGCAGCGTCATGCCGACCACCCCCGCCTTGGACGCGCTGTAGGCCGCTTGGCCGATCTGGCCGTCGAAAGCGGCGACCGACGCGGTGTTGACGACGACGCCGCGCTCGCCCCCTGCGTTCGGAGCGTTCCTGGCCATCGCGTCAGCCGCGAGGCGGATCATGTTGAAGGTCCCGATCAGGTTGATGCCGATGGCGCGCGCGAAGCCGCCCAGGGTGTGCGGCCCCTCCTTGCCCACCACCTTCTCCTGATGGACGACGCCGGCGCAGTTGACGAGGCCCTGCACCCCGCCGAAGTCCTGCACGGCAGCAGCCACCGCCGCCTTCGCGCCCGTCTCGTCGGTGACATCGGTGCGCACGAACGTCGCCGCGGTTCCGAGCTCGCGCAGCAGCGCGCGCGCGCCCTCCTCGTTGAGGTCGGCGATGACGACGCGGCCGCCTTCCTCGACCAGCATTCGTGCGGTCGCCGCGCCCAGTCCCGATGCACCGCCGGTGACGATGAAGCCGCTCTGCCTGATGTCCATGATCGCTCGCCGTTTCGCTAGGGGTTGGCAGGACCTGACTTGACGACCGACATGGCGGTCGCGATGAGACCCGCGACATCGGCCACGTTGGTCGGCAGGATCAGCGTGTTGGTGGTCCTGGCGAGGTTGCCGAACTGGGCGATGTACTGCTCGGCCACCTTGAGGTTGACCGCGCCCATCCCGCCGGGCGCCGCCATGGCCTCGGCGACCTGGCGGATCGCCTTGGAATTGGCTTCGGCGATGGCGAGGATCGCCGCCGCCTGGCCCTGGGCATTGTTGATCTCCGCCTGCTTCTCGCCCTCGGACTTGGCGATCGCGGCCTCGCGCTGCCCCTGGGCGATGTTGATCTGCTCCTGGCGCTTGCCCTCGGAGGTGGCGATCACCGCGCGCTTCTCCCGCTCGGCGGTGATCTGCGCCTGCATGGCGCGCAGGATCTCGGCGGGCGGCGTCAGGTCCTTGATCTCGTAGCGCAGCACCTTGACGCCCCAGCTGGGCGCGGCGGCGTCGAGGGCGTTGACGACCGCGGCGTTGATCTGGTCGCGTTCCTCGAACGTGCGGTCGAGCTCCATCCGCCCGATCACGCTGCGCAGCGTCGTCTGCGCGAGCTGGGTGATCGCCAGCACGTAGTTCGACGAGCCGTACGAAGCCAGCCGCGCATCGGTGACCTGGAAATAGAGGATGCCGTCGACCTGCAGCTGGGTGTTGTCCTTGGTGATGCAGACCTGCGGCGGGACGTCCAGCGGAATCTCGCGCAGGTCGTGCCGGTAGGCGATCCGGTCGACGATCGGAAAGACGAAGTTGAGCCCCGGCTGCAGCACGCCGTGGAAGCGCCCGAGGCGCTCGACGACCCAGGCGCGCTGCTGGGGAACGACGCGGATCGTCTTGACGATCGCGATCAGGACCACGATGAACAGCACGAATGTGACCAGTGACGATCCGACCTGCATGGACGACCTCCGGGATGACGGTGGCTGCGTGGCGGGACTGCGGGATGCCGATGCGCCGGCGCTCAGGGAGGCGAGGCGCCGAGGACCAGGACGGAGCCGCGCGTCGCGACGATGTACATCGTGGCGTTGCGCGGCGTCTGCGCCGATTCCGGCACGCCGTCCCATTGCGTGCCGCGATAGTCGACCCGCGCCGTGCCGTCCGCGCGCCATGCGCGCACGTGCACGGCCTGGCCGACGTCGAGGCCGGGCTGCGGTGGTGGCTCGCCATGACGGCGGCGCCACCAATGGGCGATGCTGGCGCCGGCGACCGCGAGCACGCCCGCGACCAGAAGCTGCACCGGGGTCGAGGCACCCAGCCACGCGACGGCGCCGCCGATGGCGAACGCGATGCCGATCGCGACCAGATAGAAGGTCCCGCTCATCAGTTCGGCGCCGATCAGCACCGCCGCCAGAATCCACCAGGTCCAGTGATTCGCCATACGGTTCCCGCGCGCCAAAGCCGCAAGCATAAGTCAGATCGCGTGCGCAGGCCGCCGGGACCCGAATTGGCGCTGCCCCGCACTCCGCATCGGCGGCCGGCGGGACCGCGCGCTGCAGCGCTTCGCACCCGGACGGCGGAAGGTGCGCGCCTTGCAGCGTTGCGGTATAATTATTCTTTTTTAATCAAATGCTTCGCCCAGCCTCTTGCAGGTGGCGAGGCGCCCGGGACCATGCCGATCTACGAATACCGATGCGCGTCCTGCGGGCATGAACTCGAAGTCCTGCAGAAGCTCTCCGATGCCCTGCTCGTCGAGTGTCCTGCCTGCCACAAGCCGGACCTCCAGAAGCTCGTTTCCGCGGCCGGATTCCAGCTCAAGGGGTCGGGCTGGTACGTCACCGATTTCCGCAACGGCGGCGGCAAGCCCGCGCCCGGCGGCGCCCCCGCCGGCAAGGCGGGCGGCGCCAAGGGGGCCGAGGGGGGGGCGACTGGCTCTGCGTCCGACGCATCGCCCGCGGCGGACAGCAAGCCCGCGGACAGCAAGGCCGGCGGCGCCTCCAGCGCGAGCACGACCCCGGGTGCGACCTCGGGCGGCAGCGGCTCCTGACCGGTGACGACGTGACGGGCGACACCCAGCGAAGCGCAGTTCCGGGAATCACG
Organism: Candidatus Levyibacteriota bacterium; assembly: GCA_050256935.1. Lineage (GTDB taxonomy): Bacteria > Pseudomonadota > Gammaproteobacteria > Burkholderiales > Casimicrobiaceae > VBCG01. The sequence goes on from JBLMVY010000331.1 coordinate 3,675, forward strand.
CCCGGCGTCGCCGCCCCGCGCGGTCGCGGGCGATGAAGCGCTATCTGATCGCCGGGCTGCTGGTCTGGGTGCCCCTGGGCATCACGATCTGGGTCGTCCACTGGCTGCTCACCTCGATCGACCAGATCCTGCTGGTCCTGCCGGACAGCCTGCAGCCGCGCCTGCTGTTCGGGTTCGACATACCGGGGCTCGGCGTCGTCGTCGCACTGGCGATCCTGCTCGCCACCGGCGTCGTCGCCGCGAATTTCTTCGGCCAGCGCGTGATCCGCGCATGGGAATCGCTCCTCGGCCGCATCCCCTTCGTCAAGTCGATCTACTCATCGGTCAAGCAGGTCAGCGACACCCTGCTGTCGAAGAAGGGCAACGCGTTCCGCAAGGCGCTGCTGGTCGAGTTTCCGCGCCAGGGCGTCTGGACGATCGGATTCCTGACCGGCACGCCGGCGGCGGCCGTCGCGCCGTATCTGCCCGGCGAGCACGTCAGCGTCTACGTGCCCACCACCCCCAACCCGACCGGCGGCTACTTCGTGATGCTGCCGCGCGCGCAGGTGCGCGAGCTCGACATGACCGTCGACGAGGCCCTCAAGTACATCATCTCGATGGGGGTCGTGGCGCCGCGCGCGGGCACGCGCGCGTCCGCGTCCGCGCCGACCGCGGCGCGGGTCGACACCACGAAATCCCCGGACGCGCATGCGGCGGGGACCTCGGCCCCGGACAACCGAAATTGATCGCGCAGGATGTTGCCGGCGCGATCCGCCGGCGACGCCTTGCGCTCGCCCATGCACCCGTAGCGACAATGAACGCTGCACCTGCCGGAGATCGACTTGAAGCGAACTGACTATTGCGGCCGCATCGACCGCCGATACCTCGACCAGACGGTCAGCGTGATGGGCTGGGTGCACCGGCGGCGCGACCATGGCGGCGTCATCTTCGTCGACCTGCGCGATCGCGAAGGCCTGGTGCAGATCGTCTTCGACCCGGATCGCGCGCAGAGCTTCGCGCTGGCCGAGAAGCTGCGCCACGAGTATTGCATCGCCGTCGAGGGCCACGTTCGGCCGCGCCCCGAAGGAACGGTCAATCCCAATCTGTTCTCGGGCGCGATCGAGGTCGTCGCCCACTCGCTGGAGATCCTCAACGCCTCGCCGACCCCCCCGTTCCAGCTCGACGACGAGAACCTGTCGGAGACCGTGCGTCTCGAGCATCGGGTCATCGACCTGCGCCGCCCGGCGATGCAGAAGAACCTGATGCTGCGCTACCGCACGGCGATGTCGGCGCGCCGCTATCTCGACGCGCAGGGCTTCATCGACATCGAGACGCCGGTGCTCTACAAGTCCACGCCCGAAGGCGCACGCGAATTCCTCGTGCCCTCGCGCATCCACCACGGCCAGTTCTACGCGTTGCCGCAATCGCCGCAGCTGTTCAAGCAGATGCTGATGATGGCCGGGTTCGATCGCTACTACCAGATCGTCAAGTGCTTCCGCGACGAGGACCTGCGCGCGGACCGGCAGCCGGAGTTCACGCAGATCGACATCGAGACCTCGTTCCTCGACGAGCTCGAGATCCGGCAGATGATGGAGGGCCTGGTGCGCACGATGTTCCGCGACGCGCTCTCCGTCGAGCTGGCCGACCCGTTCCCCATCATGACCTTCGCCGACGCGATGCGCGACTACGGGTCGGACAAGCCCGACCTGCGCGTCCCGCTCAAGCTGACCGAGCTCACCGGCCTGATGAAAGGCGTCGACTTCAAGGTGTTCCGCAGCGCGGCGGACCTGCCCAACGGGCGGGTCGCGGCACTGCGCGTGCCCGGCGGCGGTGCGATGACCCGCAAGGAGATCGACGATTGCGCGCCCTTCGTCGCCGTCTACGGCGCCAAGGGTCTCGCCTGGATCAAGGTCAACGACGCGTCGAAGCCGAACGAGGAAGGGCTGCAGTCGCCGATCGTCAAGTTCCTGACCCCGGACACGCTGCGGGCGATCCTCGAGCGCAGCGGGGCGGTGTCCGGCGACCTGCTGTTCTTCGTCGCCGACCGCGCGAAGGTCGTCAACGACGCGCTCGGCGCGCTGCGCACCCGCATCGGCCACCAGCGCGGCCTCGCGGAGACCGGCTGGCGGCCGCTGTGGGTCGTCGATTTCCCGATGTTCGAGCAGGACGACGAGACCGGCGCGTGGGCGGCGCGCCACCACCCGTTCACGGCGCCCAAGGACGGCCACGAGGAGCGCTTCGCCGACGACCGCGCCAACGCGCTGGCCAAGGCCTACGACGTCGTGCTCAACGGCTGGGAGATCGGCGGCGGCTCGGTGCGCATCCACCGCCCCGAGGTCCAGGCGCGGGTGTTCGAGGCGCTGGGGATAAGCGTCGAGGACCAGCAGCGCAAGTTCGGATTCCTGCTCGATGCGCTGCGCTACGGCGCACCGCCGCACGGGGGCATCGCGTTCGGGCTCGATCGCATCGTGACGCTGATGTGCGGCGCCGAGTCGATACGCGATGTCATCGCGTTCCCCAAGACCCAGCGCGGCCAGGACCTGCTGGTCGATGCGCCTTCGCCGGTCACCGAGCAGCAATTGCGCGACCTGCACATCCGCGTGCGCCCGTCGGACGCGGTCAAGGCGCCGACGGGCTGACGCCGGCGGGCGCGGCGCCCGTCGCGCTACACTTGCGGCCATGCCCCTCAAGCCGGCCGCCCAGCTTCGCAACCTCGCCGCGCTCGCGCTCGTCGCGGTCGCGGCATGGCTGCTTGCCGCCGCGCCTCCGGCGCACGCCCGCGAGCATCGCGAGGCGCGGCCCGAGATCGCCGTGGGAGAACTGCCGACGGAGGCGCGGGACACCCTCGCGCGCATCCGCGCCGGCGGCCCGTTCCGCTTCGAGCGCGACGGCATCACCTTCGGCAATCGCGAACGTCAGCTGCCGCAGCACAGCCGCGGCTACTATCACGAGTACACGGTCGTGACGCCGGGGCTGCACACCCGCGGCGCAAGGCGCATCATCTGCGGCGGTGCACCCACGGCGCCCGACGCCTGCTGGTACACCGACGATCATTACCGGACATTCCGGAGGATCCGCGAATGAAGCTGCCGGAACTGACGCAATGCGCCGACGCGGGCGTCATCGAGTACCACGGACACTCCGACACCATCGCGGCGGCCGCGGGCCATGCCGGGCTGCGCTTTCTCGAGGCGGACCTCGGCGGCGCCGCAGACAAGGCATCGCTGTTCGCCGCACTCGCCCATGGCCTCGGCCTTCCCGAGCATTTCGGCAACAACTTCGACGCGCTGGCCGATTCGCTCGAGGATCGCGACTGGCTCGGCAAGACCGGCTGCGTCGTGCACATCCGCCACGCGGCGCACTTCCGCAAGGCGCACCCCCACGACTGGGAGACTCTCGAAGAGATCCTGTCCGAGGCCGCGGACTTCTGGCGCGAGCGCCATCTCGCCTTCTGGGTCCTCGTCGGTTGAGCGCGTCGCCGCGGATCCCGTACCTGCATCGCCCGACCGGGCGTCGCCGGGTGTGAGCTACAAGCAGCCGATCTCGGTGCTGGTCGTCGTGCATACGGGCGACCTGCGCGTCCTGCTGCTCGAGCGCGCCGATTTCCCCGACCACTGGCAATCGGTGACCGGCAGCCGCGACGACGACGAGACGCTGGCAACGACGGCCACCCGCGAACTCGCCGAGGAGACAGGCATCGATGCGGCACGCCACGGCGGCGTCGTCGACTGGCACTGGTCGAACCGATACGAGATCTTTCCCCGGTGGCGCCACCGCTACCCGCCGGGGACGACGCACAACACCGAGCACGTCTTCGCGCTGGACGTCGGTACGCCGGTGCCGGTGACCCTGGCGCCGCGCGAGCATCTGCGCCACCTCTGGCTGCCCTGGCAGGAGGCCGCCGCGCGCTGCTTCTCGTGGTCCAACCGCGACGCGATCCTGGCGCTGCCGCAAAGGGTCGCATCGCTCGCAAGCCCCGCATCGAGGTGAGCATGAAACCGATCACCACGTTTCGCATGCCGTTCGCACCCTGCGTAGCCTTCCTCGCGGCACTCGTCGCATCCGGCGCATCGGCACAGACCATCGTCGACGCCGCACCGACGCCGCAGCCGATCGTGACCCTGTCGGCATCGGCGACCGGCAGCGTCGCCAACGACCGGATGCATGCGTACCTGCGTGCCGAAGTCGACAACGCCGACGCGACCGCCGCCTCGAACGAGGTGAATGCGCGGATGGGCGAGGCGCTGGCCAAGGCGAAGGCCGTTGCCGGGATCGACGCGGCGACGACCGGCTACACGACCTACCAGGTGAACGAACCGAACCGCCCGATGCGCTGGCGGGTGACGCAGTCGATGAAGCTCGACAGCGCCGATTTCGCCGCCCTCGCGGCGCTGGTGACGCAACTGCAGAGCCAGAACGGCATGCTGCTGTCGGGGCTCGACTTCTCGGTGAGTCCTGCAGCGCGGCGTCGCGAGGAGGATGCATTGACCGCGCAGGCGATCAAGGCATGGCAGCAGCGCGCGCAGGCTGCGGCGCAGGGATTCGGCGCGGGAGGGTGGCGCACCGGCCGCGTGACGATCCAGACGGGCGACTTTGGCCGTCCGCCGGTCATGCGCGCTGCAGGAATGGCTGCCGCCACCGCTGCGCCCGTCGCCGTCGAGGGCGGCACCACCGACCTGACGGTGACCGTGACGGGCGAGGCGATCCTCGATACCGTGCGCGCGCCGCGATAGCCACGCACCGTCGGAACTCAGGGCTTCCCGTACAGCACCCCCTTATCGCGGTCCTTCAAATCGAGCATTTCCCGGCAGCGCAGCGTGCGTTCGTCGGATCGCGTGCGGAATTCGCATCGTCGCGATTGACATTCGCGAAGTCGCGCCGCGATGATCCGCGCACCATGCGACCCGGTCGTGCAAGTGCACGGGGAATCTCCGATCGGGAACGCATGCCGTCACACGGTTGATTGAGCGAGCAAGTCGTCGGGAGCGACGGATCGCGAGCGAGCAGGCCCCGTCGCTCTCCATTGCATATAAAACCAACGATGGGGAGTGAACATGCGGAAGTTGCTGTCGTTCGTCACAGCTTGGGCGATGCTCGTTGCGTGCGCGGCGGGCGCCATGCCGACGGCGTGGGAGATCAAGGGACATCTGACCAGCGTCGATTCGTCGACGTCGCTGCCGTCCGACTTCGTCGTCGGTGCACCCTTCACCGTGCTGTTGAGCTTCGACACTGAGGGCGAGACTTACTCTACGGCACAGGTAGGTGGCGGGTACAGGTACAACTACACCGGGGACACCCTCGCCTGGCGCATCTCGCTCGGCACCAGCTGCGCGCCTTGCGCGCCGACGCTGGCTCCGTCGGGCGGCGGCATCATCCTGCGCGACAACGCGCCGGATCCGACCCTGGGCGACACCGTCGACGGCTACGCGTTCTTCGGCACCACGACCGACGGCAATTCATTGCTGGCGATCATGCGCGGCCCGATCCTCGACATCGTCAACGGGCCGGGACTGGCTGCGGTTCCCGACCCGCGGCTCGCGGGCCTCGAGACTTCGCAGTTCCAGTACTGCGACCAGGGCGGCGTCAATTGCGCCACGGGGACGATCGAGTCGGTGGCCAATCCCGGCGTCGGGACCACCTACTTCCTGTCCGCACGCGACTGCTACACGATCGACACGGCGACCACCTCGGCCGATCCCGCCCCGCGGGATTGCATCTACGTCAACAGCGCCGGGGCGCGCCGGCTGGGCTACGGGCGCTACATGGACGCGGGTGGCGGACTGGGCAGCGCCGATTTCACGAAGTCGGTGACCTTCGACGCCGCCTTCGATCCGGCCATCACCAACCCGCTCGGCAGCGTCTTCGGCGCGATCGCGTTCAGCGGCCCCGCCGGGCTGCCGGTGCTCAAGGCCAGCGCGACACCGACCGACATCGCGCGCAACAACTCGAACCTGCTCGCCTTCCAGCGCTATGACTACACCGGCGCCGCGACGCCGTTGCCGCTGGTCGTCACCGTCGACTACGTCATGGCCGACCATGGAACCGACACGACGGCATCGAGCGAAATCGGGCTGCGCCCCGGCGGCGCCGAGCTTGCGGCGGTGATCGCGATCGTGGACGGAAGCGTTCCAATGCCGTCGATCGCCGGCAACATCAACTCGCTGACCTGCGGCGCGGAGCCAGACCTCGTCCTTCCGGACGGGTCGACGCCGTGGCCGGCGGGGTCGATCCTCGGCAGCGGGTCCCTGAGCGCACCCGTCGGCACGGTCGGCGCCGTGACCGGCGCCACGATCGACGTGCGCAGCTGCGCCGACCCGACCCAGGCAGTGCAACTCGCGGCGAACCAGAGCTTCATCGTCGCGACGTCGATCCAGACGCCCGCGCGCGGCAAGTGGTCGACCGGCACGCCGGCGTCCGCCGACGGCTACGTGGATGCGAGCCACACGATGCGCGTGACCTTCGACCCGAACGCGCCGCCGGCCGTGGTGCAGCAGCTTGCGGACAACATCACGCCCGCCTGCTCCGACTGCGCCACACCCGAGACGACGAATATCGCCATCGACGTCAGGCCCGGCTCCACCGGCTGCCTCAATCCGACCAGCAACGGCGTGATCCCGGTGGCGATCCTCGGTTCGGCGAGTTTCCAGGTCAAGGACATCCGCCTCGACGACAGCCTGAAGCTCGGCTCCCTTGCGCTGCGCGTGCGCGGCAGCCGGCCGCTGTGCTCGCTGTCAGACGCGAATGCCGACGGCTACGACGACCTCGTATGCCAATTCGACAACGTGTCGACCAACTGGACATCGGGCCAGACGACGGCGACGGTGTCGGGCAAGTTGTACAACGGCCTGCCGATCCAGGGGAGCGACACGATCTGCGTCAGGTAGGCGAGTCTCCCACCGGACCGCGGCGGCTGCCGCGGTCCCCGGCGTGCCGACGTGAACCACCGCATCGGGCGGTCCCGCCGCAACGGTCGAGGCTACCGCATCGACGAAAAAGGGCGCCAGCGGCGCCCTTTTTCATTGCCCTGGAGAAGCGGGGGTGACGAAGCTGCCTAGGCTGCCGGCGTCGACTCCGACGTCTCGCCCTGCTTCGCGTCGTCCTCGGCCGCGGCCTTCATCGACAGGCGCACGCGGCCCTTCTCGTCGGCCTCGAGCACCTTGACCCGCACGACCTGGCCCTCCTTCAGGTAATCGGAGACCTGGTTGACGCGCTCCTTGGCGATCTGCGAGATGTGCAGCAGGCCGTCCTTGCCGGGCAGCAGCTGGACGATCGCGCCGAAATCGAGGAGACGCAGCACCGGGCCTTCGTAGATCTTGCCCACCTCGACCTCGGCGGTGATCTGCTCGATGCGCTTGCGCGCGACGTTGCAGGCGTCGGCGTTGACCGAGGCGATGGTGATCGATCCGTCGTCCTGGATGTCGATCGTCGTTCCCGTCTCCTCGGTCAGGGCGCGGATCACCGCGCCGCCCTTGCCGATCACGTCGCGGATCTTCTCCGGGTTGATCTTGAAGGTCATCATCCGCGGAGCGTGCTGCGACACCTCGGTGCGCGCGTGCGGCAACGCCTGCTGCATGATCCCCAGGATGTGCATCCGTCCCTCGCGCGCCTGCGACAGCGCGACGGCCATGATCTCCTTGGTGATGCCCTGGATCTTGATGTCCATCTGCAGCGCGGTGATGCCGCGGTCGGTGCCGGCCACCTTGAAGTCCATGTCGCCCAGGTGATCCTCGTCGCCGAGGATGTCGGTCAGCACGGCGAAGCGGTTGCCTTCCTTGATGAGGCCCATGGCGATGCCGGCGACGTGCGCCTTGGTCGGCACCCCCGCATCCATCAGCGCGAGGCTCGCGCCGCAGACCGAGGCCATCGACGAGCTGCCGTTGGATTCGGTGATCTCGGAGACGACGCGCATCGAGTAGGCGAATTCCTCGGCGGTGGGCAGCACGGCGACGACCGCGCGCTTGGCGAGGCGCCCATGGCCGATCTCGCGGCGCTTGGGCGAGCCGACGCGTCCGGTCTCCCCGGTCGCGTACGGGGGCATGTTGTAGTGGAACATGAAGCGGTCGCGGTACTCGCCCATCAGCGCATCGATGATCTGCTCGTCGCGCGCCGTGCCCAGCGTCGCGACCACCAGCGCCTGGGTTTCGCCGCGAGTGAACAGCGCCGAGCCGTGGGTGCGCGGCAGCACGCCCGAGCGGACGGTGATCGGGCGCACGGTGCGCGTGTCGCGGCCGTCGATCCGGGGCTCCCCTTCCAGAATGCGGCTGCGCACGACCTTCGCCTCGAGGTCGAACAGGATGTTGCCGACGTGGCGCCGGTCGTCGGCGGACGCGTCGGCGGCAAGGGCCTCGGCCTCGACCTTGGCGGCGATTTCCTTCAGGCGCTGCTGGCGCTGCTGCTTGGAGCGCGTCGAGTAGGCGGCGCGGACTTCGGCTTCGGCGATGGTAGCGACGCGGTCGATCAGCGACTGGTCCCTGGCCGGGGGCTGCCAGTCCCACATCGGCTTGCCGCCTTCCTCGACCAGCTGGTGGATCAGCTCGATCACCGCCTGCTGCTGCTGGTGGCCGTAGACGACCGCACCCAGCATCACGTCCTCGGGCAGCTCCTGCGCCTCGGACTCGACCATCAGCACCGCAGCCTCGGTCCCGGCGACGACCAGGTTGAGCTGCGAGGTCGCGAGCTCGGTCTTCGACGGGTTCAGGATGTACTGGCCGTTGGCGTAGCCGACGCGGGCGGCGCCGATCGGTCCGTTGAAAGGCACGCCGGAGAGCGCGAGCGCTGCCGAAGCGCCGATGATCGCCGGGATGTCGGGATCGATCTCGGGGTCGACCGACATCACGGTGGCGACGATCTGCACGTCGTTGTAGAGGCCGTCCGGAAAGAGCGGACGGATCGGGCGGTCGATCAGGCGCGAGGTCAGCGTCTCCTTCTCCGACGGGCGTCCTTCACGCTTGAAGAAGCCGCCGGGGATCTTGCCGGCGGCATAGGTCTTTTCCTGGTAGTCGACGGTCAGCGGGAAGAAGTCCTGCCCCGGCTTCGCCTGCTTGGCGGCAACCGCCGTGACCAGCACGACGGTGTCGCCGAGGCTCACCATGACCGCGCCGTCCGCCTGGCGGGCGATCTCGCCCGTCTCCAGGGTCAGCGTATGGGCGCCGTAGGCAACCGATTTCTTGATGGGATTCGACACGATGTCCTCGCAATTCAAAAACGACAATGGCCGCGTGCGACGACGCGGCCATTGTCCATGGTTATCAGGTGGAAACCGACGGGCGCTGGGTTGCGGCCGCGGCGGTGCGGATCCCGATCAACTCGGTCGGAGCGCCCGGGCGGCGCTCGATGATGCCGGCGCGAGTCGTTGCGGGAGACGCGTCACTTGCGCAGTCCCAGCTTCTCGATCAGCGAGCGGTAGCTGTCGGCATCGCGCGACTTGAGGTAGTCGAGCAGCTTGCGCCGGCGCGAAACCATCCGCAGCAGACCGCGCCGCGAATGATGATCCTTGACGTGATCCTTGAAATGATCGGTCAGCCCGTTGATGCGGGCGGTCAGCAGCGCGATCTGCACTTCCGGTGACCCGGTGTCGCCCTTCGCGCGCTGATTCTCGGCGATGACCCTCGCCTTGTCGGCAACCGTTACGGCCATGTCTCGTTCCTGTTCTCTGTTCACCTTCGGACAAGAGGGCGATTATAGCCCGGAAAACGCTTAGTTTTCAAGAAGCTCGCCAGACGATCGCTCGTTCGTCCCGGGCCCGGCGACGATCACCCGCCGCGGCTGCGCGCGCCCCGCCCGGACGTCGGCGATGCCGAGCAGGACGGTATCCGCGTAGACGGCGGCCAGACCGTCGTCCCGGGCCGGGGCGGGGATCGCGCCACCCTGCAGGAATCGCCTCGCCGTCGCCGCATCGACGTCGAGCCCGGGCAGCTGCGCGGTCAATGCCGATGGCGGCAGCAGGCAGCCGTCGCGCCGGCTCGCATCCATGGCGGCCAGCGCATCGATCGTATGCGCGTCGCGGATGTCGAACCCACCGCTCGCCGTCCGCCGCAGCGCCGCGAGGTGGGCGCCGCAGCCGAGCGCCTCGCCGAGGTCGGCCGCGAGCGTGCGCACGTAGGTCCCCTTGCTGCACAGCACGTCGACGACGGCGTCGGGCGCATGCCATTCGACCAGCGTCAGCGCGTGGATGACGATCCCGCGCGCAGCGCGCGGGATCTCGACCCCGGCGCGTGCGTACTCGTAGTGGGGCCGGCCCTGGTGCTTGAGCGCCGAATGCGCGGGCGGGATCTGCGTCTGCGGCCCGGTGAAGCGGAGCAGCGCCGCGGCGAGGTCCGCCGCGCCGAAGGCCGGCGGCCGGATCGCGACCAACTCGCCCTCCGCATCCTGCGTCGTCGTCGTCGCGCCGAAGCGGATGGTCGCGACGTAGCGCTTCGGCGCGTCGAGCAGCAGCTGGGCGAACTTGGTCGCCTCGCCGAAGCAGATCGGAAGCAGTCCCGACGCCAGCGGATCGAGGGTGCCGGTGTGGCCGGCCTTGTCCGCATTGTAGAGGCGCTTCGCCTGACCGAGCGCCGCGTTGGAGGTGATGCCGGAAGCCTTGTCGAGCAGCAGCACGCCGTCGATGCGGCGTCGCGGCGCGCGCCGCGGTGCGGACATCGGCGCCTACTCCTGGTGCTTGCGATCTTCGGCAACGGCGGCGTCGATCAGCTGCGACAGGCGCATACCGGCTTCGATCGAGTCGTCGTAGACGAAATGCAGCTGCGGCACCGAGTAGAGGTTCAACCGGCGGGCAAGCTCGCTGCGCAGGAACCCCGCGGTGTGCGCGAGCGCATCGACGGCGGCCTGCGATTTCTCCCTGCCCGCGAGATGGGTGAAGCGGACGGTTGCGTGCGAGAGGTCGGAGGAGACGTCGACCTCGGTGATCGTGACCGGGCCCACGCGCGGGTCCTTGACCTCGTTCTTGAGCAGATCGGCGAGCTCCCTCTGGAGCTGGTCGCCGACCCGCCGTGCGCGCTGTGAGATCTTCTTCATGTCGTCCTACCCGCCGGCGGCCACCGCGCGGTCGTCCCGCGCGGTCCGACCGGGTCAGAGCGTGCGCGAAACCTCGACGATCTCGTAGACCTCGAGCTGGTCCTTCTGCTGGATGTCGTTGAAGTTCTTGATCGACAGCCCGCACTCGAAGCCCGCCTTCACCTCGCGCACGTCGTCCTTGAAGCGCTTGAGCGAATCGAGCTCGCCGTCGTGGATCACGACGTTGTCGCGCAGCAC
>JBLMVY010000332.1:0-9629 GCA_050256935.1 Candidatus Levyibacteriota bacterium
CCGGGCTCGCCTTGCGCATCCCGTCCTTGAAGGCAATCGACGCCGCCATCTTGAACGCGTTCTCGTTCGAGTCGACGTCGTGGTAGCTGCCGTCGAACAGCGTGACCTTGACGTCGACGACCGGGAAGCCGGCGAGCACGCCGTTGGGCAGCGTCTCCTTCAGTCCCTTGTCGACCGCCGGGATGTATTCGCGCGGCACCGTGCCGCCCTTGATCGCGTCGACGAACTCGTAGCCCTTGCCCGTCTCGTTGGGCTCCATCTTGAGCCAGACGTGCCCGTACTGCCCGCGGCCGCCGGACTGCTTGATGAACTTGCCCTCGACCTCGACCTGCTTGCGGATCGCCTCGCGGTACGCGACCTGCGGCGCCCCGACGTTGGCGTCGACGCCGAATTCGCGCTTCATCCGGTCGACCAGGATCTCGAGGTGCAATTCGCCCATGCCGGAGATGATCGTCTGCCCCGACTCCTCGTCGGTGCGCACCCGGAACGACGGGTCTTCCTGCGCGAGGCGGTTGAGCGCGATGCCCATCTTCTCCTGGTCGGCCTTGGTCTTGGGCTCGACGGCGACGTGGATCACCGGCTCGGGGAAGATCATCTTCTCGAGGGTGATCACCTTGTCCGGCGCGCACAGCGTGTCGCCGGTCGTCGCTTCCTTGAGACCCACCGCCGCCGCGATGTCGCCGGCACGAACTTCCTTGATGTCCTCGCGCTGGTTGGCGTGCATCTGCAGGATGCGGCCGATGCGCTCCTTCCTGCCCTTGATCGGGTTGTAGATCGTGTCGCCCGAGTTCACCACGCCCGAATAGACGCGGAAGAACACGAGCTGGCCGACGAAGGGGTCGGTCATGATCTTGAACGCGAGCCCTGCGAAAGGCTCCTCGTCGGAGGCCCTGCGCTCGCCTTCGGTCCCGTTCTCGAGCTCGCCCCTCACCGGCGGGATGTCGGTGGGCGCCGGCATGTAGTCGATGACCGCGTCGAGCATCGCCTGCACGCCCTTGTTCTTGAACGCCGAGCCGCACAGCATCGGCACGATCTCGCCGGCGATCGCGCGCTGGCGCAGCCCCGTCTTGATCTCCTCGACCGACAGGTCGCCTTCCTCGAGGTAGCGGTTCATCAGCTCCTCGTTGGCCTCGGCGGCGCTCTCGACCATCTTCTCGCGCCACTCGGCGCAGGTGTCGGCGAGCTCGGCCGGGATGTCGCGCATGTCGTACTTCATCCCCTGGGTCGAGTCGTCCCAGTAGATCGCCTTCATCTTCACCAGGTCGACGACGCCCTCGAACTTGTCCTCGGCGCCGATCGGCACCTGGATCGGCACCGGGTTGGCCTTGAGGCGCGTCTTCATCTGGTCGTAGACCTTGAAGAAGTTCGCGCCGACGCGGTCCATCTTGTTGACGAACGCGAGCCGCGGCACCTTGTACTTGTTCGCCTGCCGCCACACGGTCTCCGACTGCGGCTGCACGCCGCCGACCGAGTCGTAGACCATGCACGCGCCGTCGAGCACGCGCATCGAGCGCTCGACCTCGATCGTGAAGTCGACGTGCCCCGGCGTGTCGATGATGTTGATCCGGTGCTCGGGATAGCTCGAGTCCATCCCCTTCCAGAAGCAGGTCGTCGCGGCCGAGGTGATCGTGATGCCGCGCTCGCGCTCCTGCTCCATCCAGTCCATGACGGCGGCGCCGTCGTGCACCTCGCCCATCTTGTGCGAGACGCCGGTGTAGAAGAGGATGCGCTCGGTGGTCGTGGTCTTGCCGGCATCGATGTGCGCGCTGATGCCGATGTTGCGATACCGCTCGATGGGGGTGGTTCGGGGCACGTTGTCTTCAGCCAGGAAAACGCCGCTGCCCGGTCAACGCTGGGCCGCGCGCGGATTCCGTCCTGTCCTGTTGCTGTCTGGGTTGTCGGGTCTCGGGTGGTTCTCAGAAGCGGAAGTGCGAGAACGCCTTGTTGGCTTCCGCCATGCGGTGCACTTCCTCGCGCTTCTTCACCGCGCCGCCGCGGCCTTCCGCGGCCTCGAGCAGCTCGGCTGCGAGGCGCTGACCCATCGACTTCTCGCTGCGCTTGCGCGCGGCTTCGCGCAGCCAGCGCATCGCGAGCGCCATCCGGCGGACCGGACGCACCTCGACCGGCACCTGGAAATTGGCGCCGCCGACGCGGCGGCTCTTCACCTCGACCATCGGCCGCGAGTTCGCGAGCGCCTGGTTGAAGACCTCGAGCGGATCCTTCCCGCCCTTCTTCGAGATCTGCTCGAACGCGCCGTAGATGATCCGCTCGGCCACCGACTTCTTGCCGGCGGTCATCAGCACGTTGATGAACTTGGCGACGTCGACGTTCGTGTACTTGGGATCCGGGAGGATCTCGCGCTTGGGGACTTCTCTGCGTCTGGGCATCGTGGACTCCGTCAGCGTCAGGACTTGGGCTTCTTCGCGCCGTACTTCGACCGCGCCTGCTTGCGGTCCTTGACGCCGGCCGTGTCGAGTGCGCCGCGCACCATGTGATAGCGGACGCCCGGCAGGTCCTTGACGCGACCGCCGCGGATCAGCACGACCGAGTGCTCCTGCAGGTTGTGCCCTTCGCCGCCGATGTAGCTGATCACCTCGAAGCCGTTGGTCAGCCGTACCTTGGCGACCTTGCGCAGAGCGGAATTGGGCTTCTTGGGTGTGGTCGTGTAGACGCGCGTGCATACGCCGCGCTTCTGCGGGCTCTGCTGCAGCGCCGGGACCTTGCTTTTCGAAACGGCGGGCTCACGGCCCTTCCGCACGAGCTGATTGATGGTTGGCATCTAAGTTGTTCCGCTCTGGTTTTCCTGAGTGTGCGGCGTCCGTGGCTTGCGTCCGGAACCGCAGGGCTCATGCCTCACAAATCAAAGTGGCCCAGGCAACCGACCCCGCGCGATCCGCGGGGCGCCGGCCCAGGCCACCTTCGTGCGCCGCGGGCCGCGCCAGCGGCGCCACCCGGGTACGCACACCCCCGGACGCCGATCATTCAGGACGGCCGGTGGGCGAAAAGACGGCGATTATAGGCCGATTCCGGCAGAACAGTCAACGCCGGCATTGACCTGGCGGCCGGGTCAGGGCCCCGGCGGCCCGCCGCCGCGCCCGAAAAAAAGCCGCGGTCGGCCGGCTGTGCCGGGCGACCGCGGGAATTCCCCAATGCGTAGCGGAAGGGAGGTGCTTCCGGCGTTGAGGAATGGACCGGTGGATCGGCGCCGCTGAGACTTCAGCCCGTCCTCAGCAGTTGCGCCAGTCCGAATAGCAGTAGTTCATCGGCGTGTTCGTCACGTAGACCCCCGCCCAGCCGGTGCTGGTCACCGGCTCGACCATGCTCGCGGTGATCGCCAGATAGCCTTCGCGGAAGCCGTCGCGCTCGATTCCGACCGCCGTCACCAGCGAGCCTGCGGGGGCGAGCGGATCGATCTTGGTTCCGCTCGACCCGAGTTCGGCCACGGTCACGAACGGCGCCCACTTGTTCCTGTACATGTAGATGCCGTCGACGCTGCCGCTGGGACCCAGCCGGTTCGCCTTGTACGCGACGCGAACCCCGTACGGGTACTTGCCCGAAATCGCGGCGAACGGCGACGAGCGCCACCGGGGAGGCTCGCCTTCGCCTTCGTCACCCCCGCCGGTTCCCGGCGGCTGGCCGGAGAACACCCAATAGATGAAGTCCTGGAGGCCGTTCTTGCCGGTCTTCGCGACGGCCGTATTGGTCTTGTTCAGGGTGTCGTAGACGAAGATGCCCTGGTGCACGGGGATCTCGACGACGTATCCGGACGGGTAGTTCGCGTTGCAGTAATCGATCAGATCCTTGTTGCCATCCGTCGGGCAGATCAGGGTCTTGGTGGTGACCTCGGTCCCCCAGGCGCCCCAGTACGCCACGTAACGCCCATCGGTGCCCACCGACAGGCCCTCGCCGAACTTGTTGAAGACGACTCCCGTCGCTTCCCCGGGGACCTGCGAGCCGATGCCGGTCAGCGTCTGCAGCACCGGCGGCTGCACCATCCTCGCGCGGTAGATGCCGCCCAGCGTCGGCTCGTCCTCGTTGTCCAGTCCGACGAAGTACATGTAGCCGCCGGCAGCGCTCGGAGGCGCGGTCGAGCCGAACTCGACGGTGCCGCCCGCGGGCTGGTTGGGGATGCGGGTGTTGCTGTTGGCGATCATGTAGATCGGGCTCGTTCCCCAGTTCGCCGTCACGTTCTTGTAGTAGACGCCGGTCATGCCGAGCGTGGTGACGGGGTCGGTGTAGTTGCCCTTGAACGCGACGGTCGTGCTCCCGGTGACCGCGGCGGCGCCCGGAAACTGGTCGAAGCGCGTTCCCGCCGGCGCACCCGGCACCTGGAAATACGGGAACACCAGCGAGCCATTGGGCCAGGTCACGGCGCCGAGCAGGCTCGCGCCGGTGGCGAGCTTCCCGCCCGGGTTCGCGTAGACGCCCGAAGTGCCGACCCGCGTTTCCGTGCCGTCCGCGAGCAGGTAGGTCCAGACCGGCTGCGACTGGCCGCGCGTCGCGATCGTATTGGACAGCGCGTCGATGCGCGGAAAGGACGGGAACTCGTTGAACTGGGCGAGGTCGCCGTTGTAATAGGTGTTGTTCGGCTGTGGCACTGCCATCCCGACTTCGGCGACCTGGACCACCGGGCCGTTCACTCGCATGTTGCGCTCGTAGATGCCGCGCACCGGCCCGCCACCGGCACCGCCGCCGCCACCGCCGCCGCCGCCACCACCGCCACCACCGCCGCCGCCACCGCCGTCACTGCCCTTGCTTCGCGCGCGGAACACGACCATTCCGCTCGTATTGACCGAAGGCTGGCTGTAGCTGTTGAACAGCGAGGCCGAGCCAGGCATCGTGTACCCGTTGTTGACTACCGTCTTCCAGTTGAACTGCTGCGCCTGCGCCGTCGCGACGGCGCCGCAAAGGCCAAGGCCGATTGCCAATGTCAGCCCCGCACGTGTATGGGTGTTCATGAACCCTCTCCGCTCCTGATTGTTTTGCGTGAATGCTCGTCGACTTCAGGTCCCTGCGCGCCTCATCGGACGCCAGGTACCCGAATCGATCATAGTGGTCCGCGGGACGCCGGATTTGAGCGCGATCAAACATGGGTAAACCGGCGCCGACGAGCGGCGGGGCTGCGGGCAACCCGTATGAAAAACGTGCCAAACGCGACAGCCACCGATCGGATCGGGATCGCGGCACGGCCGGGGAGCGTCGGATCACGACATTTGTCGCCGCAGCGACGGCTGGCGCGGGGGCGGAGGTTCAATTATTCTAAAAGCGCCCGACCATCACGAGTGGAGTGCAATTCGATGCCAAAAGCCATTTCCTACGTCGCCGGCGCCCTCCTGGCGCTCGCTTCGGCGACCATCGCAGCCCAACCGAGCGGCAATGCCGACCAGGCCTCCCGATCGATCAATCCTTACGTCTACATGAGCGACGCGCACGGCAACAAGGTGCTGGTCTCGACGACGTTCTGGCGCAACGACCAGGAGTACGACGTGCGCTCGCTGCGGCGCCTCTATGCGGTCATGTCCGATCTCGAGAAGCTGGGATTCAAGAAGAACGACCAGGCGAGCATCGACTGGAACAAGAAGGAGAGCGTCATCCGCTGCGCGATCTACCTGGAAAGCCAGCAGGCGGGACGCGGCGGCAAGACCGGCACGCGCGTGTGGTGCGACGAAAGCGGCCTGGGCGAGTTCACCGTCGCCCCGTCCGACGAGCCGAAGCACGTCGACCTGGTCATGAAGCGCTTCGAGACGCAGTACGCCGGAGCGAAGCGCAACCTGAACAAGTGACCCGACGCGGGGCCCGCGCCGACTGCCGATCCGCGCGGGCGGTCCCGCCCCGCGGGGTCAGAACGTGGGGATCGGCTCTCCCGCCTCGGGCGCCTTCATCTCGTTGACCTCGAACTTCTGCGGGAAGTAATAGGCCTTCGCCTGCTCCCACTTGGCCGGGTCGTTGTTCGGATCGACGTAATTGACGTCGAACGGGCCCGTGCCATAGATCTCGACGATCGTCGATTTCTTGGTGAACGTGTACTGCTGCGCCTTGGCGGGAAGGTAGAGAAATCCGCCCGGCTTCACCGCGCGCGCGTACTTCTTGTTGTAGGTGGCGTCGTTCGCGACGAAGAGCTCACCCGAGAGCACCGTCAGCTGCTCGGACTGCGTGTGCCAATGGAACGGGATCCTGTACTTGGCGGGCAGCAGCATGCGCATGACGAACGGCTCGGCCGCGCCGGGATTGCCGTAGAGGACGGCGACCTTGGCGCCCTTCGGGAGCGACGGGGGCGCATCGCTCCAGCGGATGCTTCTGGCGTTGATCAGCACCTGCTCGGGAGCTTGCGCGGCCTGCGCGAGTGCGAATGCCGGCAAGGCGAATGCGATGACCCCGAAAGCCAACGACGAGTACCTGCGGCATCGAGACGGCATGACCACCTCCTTGTGCGGGGAGAACGTTCCGGAGCATGCGTTCCGGAGCATGCGTTCCGGCGCCCGGTTCTCGCCCCTCCGGCGCGGCAAACCTGTGATTAGCATATAGCCGCACCCTGGCGATCGCAACGGCCGCGGCGACCGGCGCCGGCGGCCCGCGTTCCGCGTTCCGCTTCCCGGGGTCTCACGGCCGCCCGAGGTACAGATAGGCGCTCCGGTTGCCGTCCGCGGCGCGGCCATACCCGAGGTACAGGGGCCCGAGCACGCTGTCGAGGCCCACGAACACCGCGGCCGACTTGAGGAGCCCGGTCGGGCTGCCCGGCACGAGGGGCTGCTCCATCCGCCCCGCCTCGAGCGATGCGCCGGCATAGAGGCCGTCGAACAGCAGTTTCCGGCCGAGAACCTGGTAGGTGTAGACGAGGCGGCCGTAGGTGAGCTGGCGTCCCAGCAACGCGCCCTGCGGATAACCCGATTGCTGCAGGAATCCCCCCCACTGGAACAGGTCGTACGCCGGCAGCGTACCGTTGCCCAGCGCACCGCCCGCCCTGACCGCGGCGTTGAGGGTGTGCCTGCCCACCGAGTAGGCGCCGCTCAGGTTGGCGTCCCATCGGGTGTAGTCGTCCTGCGCGCCGAGCGCCGCGCGCGAAGCGAAGACATTCGCGGCCGCGAGATAGCCCGACCGCGGGAAGTTGGCACTGTCGAGCTGGTCGATGAGCCCGCGAGCGACCAGCGCGGACTGCGCGACGCTCCCCGAGGGCGGCGCGAGCGCCTGGGGGCCGGTGTCGAGCCTGGGGTTCACCTGGCCTCCGAGGTAGCCGAGCCGTATCGCGCCGTAGCGCTGCAGGTTGATCCCCAGGTCGAGCTCGCCCTGGATGGTCCGCAGGTCATAGCGCGCGATCCGCTGCGAGCCCTGGAACAGGTCGAATGCCCGTCGTTCCACTTTCGCGTTGGGGGCGAAGAACCACCGGCCGTCGACCGACAGCGGCTGATAGAACTCGGTGGCGAGGCGGGTCGTGCGCCCCATCTGCGCGTCGGTGCGCCATTCGGCGCCCAGACTGTTCAACCAGGTCCGCTTGTAGCTGGCGGCGAGATTGAAGAAGGCGTCGCCCTGCAGGTCCGATCCCAGGCCCAGACCGAAGCGCAGGTAGTCGGGGCCCCAGGACTTCTCGACGGCGTCGATGTCCAGCACCCGGCGGCCGGCGTCGTCGAGGAGGTGATAGTTGACGTGCTCGAAATCGCCGCTCCCCTGCAGCAGCAGCATGTCGTGGTCGAGCACGTCCTGGCGCGCCGGCTCGCCGACCTTCGTCTGCATCTCGTGCCGCAGCACCTCGGGATTGACGCGCGCCATCGGCGCGAAGCGGATCTCGTCGATCGGGCGGTCGTCCGGCGGGGGCTCGAGCCCCTGGCGCGCGCGCAGCGCCGCGTACTGCTCCGGCGGCAGCGACAGCGCCTCCAGCCTCGCCTGCACCTGGCGCGCCGCCGCCTCGCCGATCGGCACGGCCTTGGGCAGGTCGTCGAAATCGGCGGCCGAGAACTCGCCCAGCGCAGGCTCGATCAGGATGTCGTTCGGCATGAGCGACGCGAGCGACTTGCGCACGTTCTGCTCGGTCAGGATGTTGATCATCTGCCCGGTGACGCCGACGATCGACTGCAGCTCGTCGCGCTTCATCAGCGGCGTGCCGAGGTTGACCGCAATGACGACGTCGGCGCCCATCGCGCGCGCGACGTCGACCGGCAGGTTGTCGGTCAGGCCGCCATCGACGAGGATCTTGCCGTCGAGCTCCGCGGGCGCGATCGCGCCGGGGACCGACATCGACGCCCGCATCACGTTGGCGAGATTGCCGTGGTCGAACACCACCGGCTCGCCGCTGACCAGATCGGTCGCCACCGCGCGATAGGGGATCGGCAGGTCGTCGAAGTTCCGCTCGCCGGGAGCGTGAACCAGCTTGCGCAGGACGGTCTCGAGCTGGACGCCGCTCACCAGCCCTTTCTGCAGCTTGATGCCGCCGTCCTTGACTCCGAGCTCGAAATTGAACAGCAGCGAGCGATCGTCGGCCTTGCGGCGGATCGTCTGCTCCTGGCGCGGCGGCTCCTCGTGGAACAGCAGCTTGGTCGACATGCCGCGCAGCAGCGTCTCCATGTCGGCGATCGACATCCCGCTCGCGTAGGCGCCGCCGACCAGCGCGCCCATGCTGGTGCCGGCGATGCAGTCGACCGGCACCCGGAGCTCCTGCAGGACCTTGAGGACGCCGACGTGGGCGGCGCCGCGTGCCCCGCCGCCGGAGAGCACCAGACAGACGCGCGGCCGGGCCTCGGCCGGGGTCGCGGCCGCAAGGCCCAGCATCAGCGCGACGGATGCGGCCATGGCACGCGCTAGGCACATGGATTTCGACATCGGATCCACCCCCGGCCGGATCGGCTCTGACTGCGTCCGATGTTACGCGCCGCGCCGCAGCGCCGCTTCACCAATGTCGACACCCGGGCGCGCAAAAAAAGAGACCGGCGATCGCTCGCCGGTCTCGATTCCCTGCCCCCTTCGCGTCAGGGCGACCCTCCGGGTCACGCCGCGTCGGCGGACACCTCCGACGTGGGCGCTGCAGGCGCTTCCTCGCCGGTTCCCAGCAGCGCCGCGTCCGGCCCGAGCAGCTTCTGGCGCCGGCGGGCGTTGTGGTAGGCGAGACCCGTGCCGGCGGGAATCAGCCGGCCGACGATCACGTTCTCCTTCAGGCCGCGCAGGTCGTCCCGCTTGCCCATGATCGCCGCCTCGGTCAGCACGCGCGTGGTCTCCTGGAACGATGCCGCGGAGATGAACGAGTCGGTGGACAGCGACGCCTTGGTGATGCCGAGCAGCATGTGCTCGTAGGTCGCCGGCTGCTTGGTCTCGTCGTTCCTCATCCGGTCGTTCTCGTCCAGCAGGTCCGAGCGCTCGACCTGCTCGCCCTGGATGAAGCGCGAGTCGCCGGCATCGCTGACCTGCACGCGGCGCAGCATCTGCCGCACGATCACCTCGATGTGCTTGTCGTTGATCTTCACGCCCTGCAGCCGGTAGACGTCCTGCACCTCGTCGGTGATGTAGCGCGCGAGCGCCTCGACACCGAGCAACCGCAGGATGTCGTGCGGATCCGCGGGCCCGTCGACGATCATCTCGCCCTTGTTCACCACCTGGCCGTCGTGCGCCGTGACGTGCTTGTCCTTCGGGATCAGGTACTCGTG
>JBLMVY010000333.1:0-3052 GCA_050256935.1 Candidatus Levyibacteriota bacterium
AGACGATCACCCCGCGCAAGCTCAACGTGCCGAAGATCGAAGGGATCGCGAACGATCCCGGCATGGCGTAGCGGCTACTTGACCGTCACTCGCGCGAAGCGGCGCTTGCCCGCCTGGACGACCACCGTCGTTCCGGGTGCTACCACCCGCGACTTGTCGGAGACCACGTCGCCGTCGAGCTTCAGCCCGCGCTGCTGGATCAGCCGCAGGGCGTCGGAGGTCGACGCGACGATCCCCGCCTGCTTGGCGACCTGGGCGATCGGCATGCCGGCGCCGCCGCCATGCAGCGTCACCTCCGGCATGTCCTCGGGCAGGGCACCCTCGCGAAAGCGTGCCTCGAACTCGGCGAGCGCCGCATCGGCCGCCGGCCGCGAATGGAAGCGCGCAACGATCTCCTGCGCGAGCATGACCTTGGCGTCGCGCGGATTGCGGCCCTGGTCGCATTCGCGCCGCAGCGCCGCGATCTCGCTCTCGGAGCGGAACGACAGCAGCTGGTAGTAGCGCCACATCAGCGTGTCGGAGATCGACATCAGCTTGCCGAACATCGACGCCGGCGCCTCGGTGATGCCGACGTAGTTGTCGAGCGACTTCGACATCTTGTTGACCCCGTCGAGGCCCTCGAGCAGCGGCAGCGTCAGGATGCATTGCGGCTCCTGGCCATAGTGCCGCTGCAGCTCGCGGCCGACGAGCAGGTTGAATTTCTGGTCGGTGCCGCCCAGCTCGACGTCGGCCTTGAGGGCGACCGAGTCGTAGCCCTGCGCCAGCGGGTAGAGGAACTCGTGGATCGCGATCGGCTGCTCGGACCGGTAGCGCTTGGCGAAATCGTCGCGCTCGAGCATGCGCGCCACCGTGTATTTCGCCGCGAGCCTGATCATGCCGTCCGCGCCCAGCGCGGAGAGCCATTTCGAATTGAACGCGACCTCGGTCCGGTCGCGGTCGAGGATCAGGAACACCTGGTCGGTGTAGGTCTTGGCGTTGGCGTCGATCTCCTCGCGCGAGAGCGGGGGCCGGGTGACGTTGCGGCCGGTGGGGTCCCCGATCAGGCCGGTGAAGTCCCCGATCAGGAAGATGACGTGGTGACCGAGGTCCTGCAGCTGGCGCAGCTTGTTGAACTGTACAGTGTGTCCAAGATGCAGGTCCGGGCGGGTCGGATCGAAGCCCTCCTTGATCCGCAGCGGGATGCCGCGGCCGAGCTTGGTGCGCAACTCCGCCTCGACCAGGAGCTCGTCCGCCCCCCGCCGGAACACGCCGATATGCTGGTCGACGTCGAATCCCATCATCGGCACCGGACAGGCGGACGTTTTACCCGCTTGGCATGGCGGGAATGCCTGCTACAATCGCCCCCGGGGCAGCCCCCCCGGGGCCGCTCTTCCGCAGCAAGTCGCTCGAAGTTCATGTTCTAGAGAATGGGCGCGCGAGGCGCAGGGCGTTCGCGCGCGGCAATTTCCGTTGATGACGCACAAACTCCGGATTCTAGCGCAGTCGATGCGCAAACTTCCCCGAGCGATGTCGCCGGGGCAGGCGTTCGCGGTCGCGATCCTGTGCCTGTCGGGCGTGGCGGCCTTCGGCATCACGCCCGGAACGACGCTCGACTCGACGCCGACGCGTGACGTCACCCGGGCGCTGGAGCTGCCGCAGCTCGCGCCCGCGGTCGCGACTGACGAACGGTTCTGGCACGAGGAGCGCGTCCGCCGCGGCGACACCATCGGCAGCCTGCTCGCGCGCGCCGACGTCGACGATGCGGCGGCCATGGAATTCCTGCGGACCAACCCGGCCGCGCGTCCGCTCTACCAGTTGCGACCGGGGCGCGCGCTGCGCGTGGCCACCGACGAGGACGGCAATCTGGTCGGCCTGCGTTTTCTCGCCTCCAACGGGCAGATGTTCTCGGTTGCGCGCGACGCCGCCGGATTCCACGTCGAGGACGCAGGCGAGCCCTCCGACGTCCGGGTGACGCTGCGCAGCGGCGAGATCCAGTCGTCGCTGTTCGGCGCCGCCGACGCGGCGGGACTCCCCGACGCGATCACCCTGGCGCTGGTCGACGTGTTCGCCGGCGACATCGACTTCTATCACGACATCCGGCGCGGCGACCGCTTCGCGGTCATCTACGAGACGCGCTACGTCGACGGCGAGCCGGTGGCGACCGGACGCATCCTCGCCGCCGAATTCGACAGCCAGGGCGTGGCGCATCGCGCCTTCCTGTGGCGGGCGCCCGACGGCAGCGAGTCGTACTACACCGACGACGGCCGCAGCCTGCGCCGTGCGTTCCTGCGCTCGCCGCTGCCTTTCTCCCGGATCACCTCGGGATTCACCCTCGCCCGGTTCCATCCGTTCCTCCACCTCTGGCGCGCCCACACCGGCACCGATTTCGCGGCGCCCATCGGCACGCCGGTGCACGCGACGGCCGACGGCGTCGTCAAGTTCGTCGGCAAGCAGAACGGCTACGGCGACGTCATCATGCTGCGGCACGATGCCCGGTACACGAGCGTGTATGCGCACCTGTCGCGCTTCGAGCCCGGCCTTCACGTCGGTGAACGCGTCCATCAGGGCGACACCATCGGTTTCGTCGGCATGACCGGCTGGGCGACCGGGCCGCATCTGCATTACGAGATGCGGGTCGCCGGCATCCCGCGCGATCCGATGAAGGTCGCGTTGCCGGCCGCCGCCCCGATCACGCCCGACGAGAAGGGCGAGTTCCTCGCCGACGTCGCGCCGCTCGCGGGCGAGCTTTCCGTCGTCGACCAGTTCCCCGTCACGCAGATGGTGGCTGCCGAGTAGCGAGCGGCCGCCGGCGGGGTCACGGGGGAGCGCAGCGGCGCGATGAACGGCGAGTTGTACGCCGGCGTGATGTCCGGCACCAGCCTCGATGGCGTCGACGCGGTCGTCGCCGATTTCGCCCCTTCATCCGGCAAGCCCTGTGAGACCCTGGGCGCTGCGCACGTCGCCTACCCGACGATGCTGCGCGAC
Source organism: Candidatus Levyibacteriota bacterium (assembly GCA_050256935.1). Lineage (GTDB taxonomy): Bacteria > Pseudomonadota > Gammaproteobacteria > Burkholderiales > Casimicrobiaceae > VBCG01. The sequence continues at coordinate 2,965 of JBLMVY010000333.1, forward strand.
GAGCTGCTCGCGCTCCAGCTTCCCGGCGGCAACGAGCTCGCGCGCGCGGGCGCTGCCGCGAACATCCTCGCCGAGCTCTATGCCGAGG
>JBLMVY010000334.1:0-8399 GCA_050256935.1 Candidatus Levyibacteriota bacterium
GCGCCCTTACCGCGTCCTCGCCCCGCTGTTCGCCGCTGCCGCCACGCTGGTGATCGGCATCGGCCTCGGCTGGTATGCGCGCGACGTCACGCTGCAGCGCGCCGGCATGCCGACGAGCTTCGCGCGCGAAGCCGCCTTCGCCCACGCCCTCTATGCGTCCGACGCCAAGCGGCCGGTCGAGGTCTGGGCCCCGGAGGAGAAGCAGCTGGTCGCCTGGCTGTCGCGGCGGCTCGACGTTCCCCTGCATGCGCCGGATCTCAACGCGGCGGGCTACGCGCTGGTCGGCGGACGGCTGGTCGCCGGCAACGAGAAGCCGACGGCGATGTTCATGTACGAGAACGCGGCCCGGCAGCGTCTGACCCTGCAGGCGCGCAGGCAGACCGGCGCCGACGAGGCCGCGTTCCGCTACGCGGTCGAGGATGGCGTCGGCGTCTATTACTGGGTCGACGACCGATGTGCGTACGCGCTCGCGGGCAACCTCGACCGGGCGCAGCTGCTCGCGATCGGGCGGCTGGTCTACCGGCAGCTCGCTGCGGCCGACACGCCGCGCTGATTCCGCTCCTCCGGGGACGCCGGGAGTAGAATCCGGCGCTGGAAGCCGGCGGCGGGGCCGCCGGCGAACGCCGCCCGCGACTGCTGCCCGTGATCCCGAACCTCCTCGCGCCCAAGTTCGTCGTCCTGTACGTCTTCGTGGCGTCGGCCCTGTACGTGCATTTCCGCGGGCGGGTGCGGCACCGGCTGACCAAGCAGCTCGCCGATCATTCCACGATCATGGCGCCGTACAACTCGCTGATGTACCTGTTCTCCGCGGTGCCGGCGAAGCCGATCCTCGATCCGCGCGCGCTGCCCGAGCTCGATGTCCTGCGCGCCAACTGGCAGGTGATGCGCGACGAGGCGCTCGCGCTGTTCGACGAGGGCCGCATCCGCGCTGCGACCGGCCACAACGACCTCGGGTTCAATTCGTTCTTCAAGAACGGATGGAAGCGCTTCTACGTCAAGTGGTACGGCGCGCCGCTGCCGTCGGCGCAGGCCGCCTGCCCGAAGACGGTGGCGCTGGTCGAATCGCTGCCCTCGGTCAACGCCGCGATGTTCGCGCTGCTGCCCCCCGGCGCCAAGCTCAATCGCCACCGCGATCCGTTCGGCGGGTCGCTGCGCTATCACCTGGGGCTGGTCACGCCCAACTCCGATGCGTGCAGGATCTGGGTCGACGGCGAGCCCTATGCGTGGCGCGACGGCGAGGACCTGCTGTTCGACGAGACCTTCATCCACTGGGCGGAGAACGCGACCGACAAGACGCGGATCATCCTGTTCTGCGACGTCGAGCGTCCGCTGCGCACGCGCGCGATGCAGGCGTTCAACCGCTTCATCAGCCGGACGGTGATCCGGGCGGCATCGACCCAGAACACCGAGACCGAGCCGGTGGGGGCGCTCAACCGCATCTACGCGCTGTTCGGACGCGGCAGCGACCTGCTGACGCGGCTCAAGCGGCGCAACCGCACGGTGTTCCGCGCGGTCAAGTACACGCTGCTCGCCGGCCTCGCGTACTGGATCTTCATCTACTGATGGCACAGCGCGTCCCCGCGCGCGTCGGCGATCCCGTCGACGCGATCGAGACGCCCGCGCTGGTCGTCGACCTCGGCCCCTTCGAGCGCAACCTGGAGGCGATGGCCCGGGCGACGCAGGGCGTCCGGCTGCGCCCGCATGCCAAGTCGCACAAGTGCGCCGAGATCGCGCGCATGCAGGTCGCCCGCGGCGCCGTCGGGATCTGCTGCCAGAAGACCGACGAGGCTGCCGCCTTCGTCGCGGCGGGCATCCGCGACGTGCTGGTCACCAACGAGGTCGTCGCGCCGGCCAAGCTCGACCGGCTGGCGGTGCTCGCCCGGGACGCGCGGATCGGGGTACTCGTCGACGCGGCGCCCGCCGTGCCGCTGCTCGGGGCCGCCGCCGCGCGCGCATCCGCGGTGCTCGACGTCTACGTCGAGATCGACGTCGGGGCGCGCCGCTGCGGCGTCGCGCCCGGGGCGCCCGCGCTGGCGCTCGCGCAAGCGGTTTCCCGGCAGCCGGGCCTGCGCTTTCGCGGCCTGCAGGCCTATCACGGCCCTGCGCAGCACCTGCGTGCGCCGGCGCAGCGGCGCGCCGCGATCGAGGGCGCCGCGCGCGACGCGCGGGCGACGCGCGAGATGATCCAAGGCGCAGGCATCGCCTGCGACATCGTGACCGGCGCGGGGACCGGCACCTGGCGCCACGAGCGCGACTCGGGGGTCTACGACGAGCTGCAGCCGGGGTCGTACGTGTTCATGGACGCCGACTACATGCGCAATGTCGCCGATGCGTCCGACCTGCGCTTCGAGCCGAGCCTGTTCGTGCTGGCCGCCGTGATGAGCACTCCGGCGTCGGGTCGCGCGATCGTCGACGCGGGCCTCAAGGCATTCTCGTTCGATTCCGGGTTGCCGCAAGTGCATTCGCGCGAGGGCCAGGGCGGCGTCGAGTACGTCAAGGCCTCGGACGAGCACGGCGTGCTGGAAGTCGCTGCGACGCGGGCGCCGCTCGCGCTGGGAGAGCGCATCTGGCTCGTTCCCGGCCACTGCGATCCCACGGTCAACCTCTACGATTTCATCGTCGCGGTGCGGGGCGGCGTCGTCGCCGGCGTGTGGCCGGTGGAAGCACGCGGCGCGCTGGGCTGACAGGCGTCCGTCAGAGCGTGACGACGCCCCGCGGCGTTCGCAGCATCGCGGCCAGCCGCGGCGAGCGTCCGTAGGACACCTTGAGCATCTCGGAGAGCCCCAGCGCTTCCAGCGCCTTGCGCACCGGCGCGGGCTCGGGATGCTCGGCCGCGAGGGTGACCAGCGAGAGCCCCGAATTTCCCAGGCGATCGGCGGGATGCCGGGCATCGGACCACTCGATGAGCGTGGGCACGAGGCCGCGCTGCGGCAGGTGGCCGTCGTCGGGGACGGTGATCCGCCACTGGAAATCGCCGCGGGTCATCGTCAGGATCGCGCCGACGTCGGCACGCGTCGCGTCGGTGTCGATGTCGCGCGTGCGCACCACCCAGTGGATGAGCGCGGGTCCTTCGGCGAGCCTTGCCTGCATCCGCGGATCGTCGAGATCGAACCAGCGCGGACGCCCGGGGGCGCGGGCCGCAGGGTCGGTGGCGATCACCTCGAGGTAGAGCCGCGGGCCGAGGCCCACCAGGGCGTTGTGCGTCCCCATCGCGACATGCGCACCGCCGGGCTGCGCGACGGCACCGGTGCGCTCGCGCAGCCACGCGCCGCCCTCGGCCAGCGATCGCGCCGCGACGACCAGATGATCGATCGCAAGCTCGGGTCGATGGCGATGGACGCTAGGCATCGCCCACCGCGGCACGCTCGTCGGGGCCAGGCTCGTCGCCCGGAAAATCGAGCTCGACGCGCGCCCCGTTGGGATCGCGGAAGAACAGCTGCCACATGCTGGCTCCGGGCAGTCGGCGGCAGTCGTGCTCGATGCCGCGCTCGGACAGTCGCGCCAGGGTGCCGGCGAGCCCGGTGGCCGAGAACGCCATGTGGTCGATCACGCCGGGCCGCAGCTCGGCAGGCGGGCGTCCGCCGACGACGTGGAGGATCGGCGCGTCGCCGGCGTAGAGCCACGCGCCGGGGAAGGTGAACGGCGGGCGGGGTCCGTCGACCAGGCCCAGCAGGTCGCGATAGAACCCGATCGTCGCCTGCACGTCGTCGGTCAGGATGGTGAAATGATTCATGGCGGTGACGGGCATCGCGACCTCCCTGAACGTGATCGAGCGCGCATTATCTCAATCCGGCGCGCCGCGCCGGCGCGCGGTGCACCCGACGCGCGCCGGTCTCAGATGAGCACGACGTCGTACTGCTCCTGCGTGTAGAGCGTCTCGACCTGCAGGGAGATCGGCTTGCCGATGAAGTCCCCGAGCTGCGCCAGGCTCTGCGACTCCTCGTCGAGGAACATGTCGATGACCGATTGCGAGGCCAGGATGCGGAACTCGCGCGCGTTGAACTGCTTGGCCTCGCGCAGGATCTCGCGCAGGATCTCGTAGCATACGGTCTGCGCCGTCTTGAATTCCCCACGCCCGCTGCAGGTCGGACAGGGCTCGCACAGGACGTGCGCCAGCGATTCGCGCGTGCGCTTGCGCGTCATCTCGACCAGGCCGAGCTGGGTGAATCCGTTGACGGTGAGTCGCGTGCGGTCCTTCTCCAGCGCCTTGCCGAGCTCGGCGAGCACGGCGCTGCGATGGTCGGGATTCTCCATGTCGATGAAGTCGATGATGATGATCCCGCCGAGGTTGCGCATCCGCAGCTGGCGCGCGATCACCTGCGCCGCCTCGAGGTTGGTCTTGAAGATCGTCTCGTCGAAGCTGCGTCCCCCGACGAATCCGCCGGTGTTGACGTCGATGGTCGTCATCGCCTCGGTCTGGTCGAAGATCAGGTAGCCGCCGGACTTGAGGTTCACCCTGCGCGCGAGCGCGCGCTCGATCTCGTCCTCGACGCCATGGAGGTCGAACAGCGGACGCTCGCCGGAGTAGTGCTGGATGCGCTCGACCAGCGCGGGCGTGTATTCCCGGGCGAAGTCCTGCATCCTGACGAAGGTCTCGCGCGAGTCGACCAGCACGCGCGCGGTCTCGTCGGTCGTCATGTCGCGCAGGACGCGCTGCGCGAGGTTCAGGTCCTGGTAGAGGAGCGTGGGCGCGGGCACCTCGTTCGCGCGCTCGTTGAGGTCGCTCCACAGCTTGGTCAGGTAGGCGATGTCGGTCTGCATCTCGCGCTCGGACGCAGCCTCGGCCATCGTGCGGATGATGAATCCGCCGGCGAGACCCTCGGGAAGGAGCATCTGCAGCCTGCCGCGCAGGCTCTCGCGCTCCTGCTCGTCCTCGATCCGCTGCGAGATGCCGATGTGCGAGTCCTGCGGCAGGTAGACGAGCAGGCGTCCGGCGAGCGACAGCTGGGTCGACAGGCGCGCGCCCTTGGTGCCGATCGGATCCTTGATCACCTGGACGAGCAGCGTCTGGCCCTCGGCGAGGATGCGCTCGATCGGCCGGTGCTCGCCGTGGCCGTTCTGGCGATGCTCCCAGATGTCGGCGATGTGCAGGAACGCGGCGCGCTCGAGTCCGATCTCGACGAAGGCGCTCTGCATGCCTGGAAGCACCCGCGCCACGCGGCCGAGGCAGATGTTGCCGACGAGGCCCCGTGCGCTCGCCCGCTCGATATGCAGTTCCTGGACGACGCCCTGCTCGAGCATCGCAACCCGGGTCTCCTGCGGGGTGACGTTGATGAGGATCTCGTGCGTCATCCGGGATCGGTCGGGGTTGCCAGCGGGTCCTGCCATCCCGTCGTCCGTCGACGGGGTGCCTGCGCTCGAGGCAGGCCGTTATAGCACGGCGACGCCGACGCGCGCGAGCAACGCGGCGGTCTCGGCGAGCGGGAGCCCGACGACGCCGCTGTAGCTGCCTTCGAGGCGGGTGACGAACGCGGCCGCGCGACCCTGGATCGCATAGCCGCCGGCCTTGTCCATGGGCTCGCCGGTCGCCACGTAGCGCTCGATCTCGGCCGCGGCGAGCCGTCGCAGCGTCACCTTCGAAACCGAGATCTCGACCTCGGTCTCGTCGCCCGAGCGCACCGCCACGGCGGAGAGCACCTGATGGGTGCGCCCGGCGAGGCGCTTGAGCATCCGCGCCGCGTCGTCGGCGTCGCGCGGCTTGCCGAAGACCTCCCCGTCGAGGACGACCTCGGTGTCGGCACCCAGCACCGGACGCTCGGCGAGCTTGCGGTTCTGCATGCGCAACCACCCGACCTGGGCCTTGGTGCGCGCAATGCGCTCGACGTAATGCGCCGCCGGCTCGGCGTCGAGGGCCTCCTCGACGACGTCGCGTGCGCGCCCGACCGCCTCCCGGAGCAGCAGCGGCTCGAACTCGAGGTCCAGCTGCCGCAGCAGCATGTGGCGCCGCGGGCTCTTTGACGCGAGGTACAGCAGGGGTGCGCTCATCGATGTCCCGTCATTCGCGGTGATAGGGATGTCCGGCGAGGATGCTGGTCGCCCGGTAGACCTGCTCGGCGACGATGACCCGCGCGAGTCCGTGGGGCAGTGTCATCGTCGACAGCGACACCACCGCCAGCGCCCTCGCCTTCACGTCGGCGTGGAGCCCGTCGGCGCTGCCGATGACGAAGGCGACGTCGCGGCCGTCCTCCCGCCACTGCCGCAGGTGATCGGCGAGGTCCTGCGTCGACCAGCGGACGCCGCGCTCATCGAGCGCGACCGTCGCAAATCCGGTGGTGGCGGCCGCGATGCGCTTCGCTTCGGCCGCGAGCATCTGCCCGACCGTCCGTCCGCGGTCGCGCGGCTCGGGCTTCAGCTCCACGAGCTCGAGGGAGGACTCCCGCGGCAGGCGCTTGGCGTAATCGTCGAATCCGGCGGCGACCCATGCGGGCATCCTGTGTCCCAGCGCGACGAGGCACAGCCTCACGCCGCCGATGCTTGCCTAGGCTGCCGGCCGCGCGATTGCGGCGCCCACAGCTCCTCGAGATTGTAGTAGGCGCGCACCGCGGGCTGCATGACGTGGACGACGATGTCGCCGGCGTCGACCAGGATCCACTCGGCGGATTGCTCGCCTTCGACCCCCAGGATCGTGGCTCCGGCCTCCTTGAGCCTGTCGCGGACGTGATCCGCCAGCGCCTTCACCTGCCGGTTGGAATCGGCGGAAGCGATGATCAGGGTGTCGCAGAGACTGGTCTGCTTGCGTACGTCCAGGACTTCGATGTCGCGTGCCTTGATGTCTTCAAGTGCCTCGACGGCGATCTTCTGCAGCTTCGACAGGCGCATTCGTGGGGGGGAGGTAGAGGTGTCTCGATCGAATATAGGCCAAAACCGCGGCGGGTAGCAAACCCGCGAGCGCCGGGCCGGCGTCCGGTTCGCGCGCCAGCGCGGCGCGGATCGCGGTCGACGAAATCGGCTGCGCCGAGATCGGCTGGACGTAGATGGAGCCTGCGAGCCGCGAGCGCAAGGCTGACCGGTCTTCGGTGCGGCGCATCCGCCATTCGCGCTCGAGGGCGGGCGGCAGGTCGGTCGCAGGCGTGGTTCCCGGCCGCGGCGCGACCACGAGGTGGGCGAGATCGAACAGGCGCCGCCACTGGTGCCAGCTCGCCAGTCCGCGGAAGGCGTCGGCGCCCAGCAGCAGCAGGAGCGGCGAGCGGGGTCGCTCATCGCGCAACTCCTCCAGCGTCAGGACGGTGTAGCTCTTGCCCTGCCGTTGGATCTCCCGCGTGTCGATGGTCAGGCCGGGAAACTCGTGGACCGCGAGCTCGAGCATCGCGACGCGGTCGGCCGCGCTCACCTCCGGGGCGCCGCGGTGCGGAGGATCGCCTGCAGGCACGAGGCGCACCTCCGGCAGCCCGAGGGCGTCGCGCACCTCGGCGGCGAGGCGCAGGTGGCCGTAGTGCACGGGGTCGAAGGTCCCCCCCAGGATCGCCACCGGAACATCGAGGGGAACATCGGGGGGAACATCGAGGGTCGTCATCGCGGGGGTGTCGTCATCGCCTTGGTGGTGCCGCCGGCGCGGGCCGGCGGGGCGTCCGGATTCCCGGCGGCGCTTCAGAAGCGCGAGCCCGGCTCCTCGAGGAACGCGATTTCCTCGGCGGTGGAGCTGCGGCCGAGGATGGCGTTGCGATGGGGAAAGCGTCCGAAGCGCCGGACGATGTCGCGATGGCGCTCCGCCCAGGGCAGCTGGCTGTCCAATCCGGTGTCCGCGGCGAGCGCCGCGAAGAGGGCGACCGAGCGCTCCTGCACCGGCAGCGATTCGCTGTGCTCGAGGGGCATGTACATGAAGGCGCGCTCGCGGGGCACGAGCTCGCGGTCGAAGCCCCGGGCGATCGCGTCCTCCGCGGTGGCGAGCGCCGCCGGGTCCCCGGCGAATGCGGCGGGGGTGTCGCGAAACGCGTTGCGCGTGTACTGATCGAGCAGGACGATGCGCGCCAGCGCACCGCGCGGACTCGTGCACCAGTCGCCGAAGGCCCCGGCGAGGCCCGCGGCGAGGGCGGTGCCGAAGCGCTCGCGGATCTCGCGGTCGAATGCAGGATCCTTCTGGAACCACTCGCGGCGCTCGCCGCTCGTGCCCGGGGGGAACCAGAAATCGAGTATCTCGGTGGCCAATGGTGGCAGCGACATGGGTCGACGCGCTATCGATGCGGGGACGGTGATGGGTGCGGGTCCGGCAGGATTTCGCCAGCGATTATCATACGGGTTTCCCATCCCGCCGCCGCGATCCGTGGTCGCGGCCGGTTCACCCCGACTGACCTTGCGCACGTCCCGCCGCGACATCTTCCTGCTCGCCTGCTGCCAGGCGCTGCTTCTGGTCAACTCGTCGGGCCTGATCTCGATGAACGGCCTGATCGGCTTCTCGATCG
>JBLMVY010000335.1:0-2808 GCA_050256935.1 Candidatus Levyibacteriota bacterium
TCGCCGAGCACATGCTGATCCTGGGCGTCACCTCGCCCGAAGGGGAGAAGCGCTACGTCGCGGCCGCGTTCCCCAGCGCCTGCGGGAAGACCAATTTCGCGATGATGATCCCGCCGCCGGAATTCGACGGCTGGCGCGTGACGACCATCGGCGACGACATCGCGTGGATCAAGCCGTCGGCCGACGGTCACTTCCGCGCGATCAATCCCGAAGCGGGCTACTTCGGCGTCGCGCCGGGGACATCGCAGGAATCGAATCCCAATGCGATGGAAACCCTGCGCGAGAACGTCATCTTCACCAACGTCGCGCTGACCGACGACGGCGACGTCTGGTGGGAGGGCATGACCCGGACGCCGCCCGCGCACCTGATCGACTGGCAAGGCAAGTCGTGGACGCCCGGATGCGGGCGGCCGGCTGCGCACCCGAATGCGCGCTTCACCGTCGCCGCGACCCAGTGCCCTTCGCTCGATCCCGAGTGGGACAACCCGGAGGGGGTGCCGATCTCGGCCTTCGTGTTCGGCGCGCGGCGGTCCGACACCGTGCCGCTGGTCTCGCAGGCGCGCAGCTGGGAGGAGGGCGTCTACAAGGCGGCGACCATGGGATCGGAGACCACCGCGGCCGCGACCGGGAAGGTGGGAGAGGTTCGCCGCGACCCGTTCGCAATGCTGCCTTTCTGCGGCTATCACATCGGCGACTACTTCGAGCACTGGCTGCGCATGGGTTCGCGCGTCAGCCGACCGCCGCATATCTTCAGTGTCAACTGGTTCCGCAAGGACTCCGGCGGGCGGTTCGCCTGGCCCGGTTTCGGCCAGAACATGCGGGTGCTGAAGTGGATGGTCGAGCGCTGCGCCGGCCGCGCGGAGGCGGTGGAGACCGCGATCGGCTATGTCCCACGCTACGACGACCTCGATTGGTCCGGCCTCGAGTTCGAGTTCGAACGCTTCGTCGAGGTCATGCGCATCGAGAACGAGGAGTGGGCCCGGGAACTGGGCTCGCACGATACGCTGTTCGATCGCCTGGGCGACAAGCGACCCGACGTGCTGATGAGCGAGCGGGCGCGCCTGGAAGGTCTGATCGCAATGTAAGTGCTCACACTCGCGCTCTGGAAGACTGGGCGCAAGTGTGAGCGAGACACCCGGCACTCTCCGACGCTGGGACGAGCGCCGCGCAGGGTCGCCGCCCGTTCGGGCTCCCGGCATCCCTTTCAAGCATCCGTCGGTGCCGGCCGGCCGCGGCCTTGGCGTCGGCGTCGGCGTCGGCGTCGGCTTTCCTCGGTCTCCCGCGGCGCCCGTTCCCTGCGGCGTCGCCGAGCGCGCCTCCCCAACGCTAACCTCCGGCGAGCCGGCCCCGTCGCCGGCGACGGGGCGCTCCGCGCCTGCGTCAGCTTGCTGCACCTACATGGCGTCGGGCTTCCGCCCGCGCTTGCGCGACCGCCCGCAGCGAAACGGTCCCCCGGTCCGCTCCTCACTTGGGCGGGCGGGCCCCGGTGTCGCCATCGCCCGCGGCGATATGCTCCAGTCGACAAGGCGACCGACGGGAAGTCTCCCGCCTGGCCCCGGTCCGGTGCGCGGCCCTGCGCCTGCCGCCCACGCGATGCGCGCAGTGAATGGGACGCCCTCGGACAGCGCCTCGCCGGACTGGCGTCGGGACTTCTCGACCCCATCTCACGGTGCCCGGACCCCAGCCACGAAGCGGGCGACCGACGCCGCGCACGATGGGTCTTCGGCATCAGGGGGACGTCGCCGAGCGCGGCGGCGGCCGCCGGCGCCGGGTCGCGGCGGAGAAGTCGCGGGGAGAGGCTGCGGGGATGGTAGCTGCAAGGATGGGGCTGAGGGCAGGGCGGCTGCAGGGATGGGGCTGCAGCGAGGGACTCAACGGGGAGAGCGCGCGATAGCCCCGGGCTGATCGAGGTCGACGTCGGTTCCGGGGGCACAGATGATCGGACATTCGCCGGACGTTTCACGTGAAACCGCGACGCCTGAACCGCCCGACCGCGTCGTGCCGCCCGGACCCCCTTCAGACCTCACCGCCGGGCCCCCTTGGCCCGCTCCACCTGGCGTTTCACGTGAAACAGCCGCCGAAGACCGCACCAGCGCCGCAATCCGGCGCTGGCGGAAGCTGCAATCAAGTCGCCGAATGCTGTAGAATGGCGGCACCGGAAACTGCAAAGAAGCAACGCACAACCAATTGAATTGCAATGAAATTTGATCGACGCTTCGATGTGATCGTCGTCGGTGGCGGCCATGCCGGCACCGAGGCCGCGCTCGCGTCCGCGCGCGCCGGCCGCCGCACGCTGCTGCTGACGCACAACATCGAGACGCTGGGACAGATGTCCTGCAACCCGTCGATCGGGGGCATCGGCAAGGGGCACCTGGTCAAGGAGATCGACGCGCTGGGCGGGGCGATGGCGCTCGCCACCGACGAGGCGGGCATCCAGTTCAGGATCCTGAACGCCAGCAAGGGGCCGGCGGTGCGCGCCACGCGGGCGCAGGCGGATCGGGTGCTCTACCGACGTGCGATCCGGCACCGGCTGGAGACGGCCCCGGGCCTTACCCTTTTCCAGCAGCCGGTGGACGACCTGCTGCTCGACGGCGACCGCGTTGCCGGGGTCGTGACCCAGATCGGACTGGAGTTCGAGGCGGACGCGGTGGTCCTGACCACGGGAACCTTCCTGTCCGGCCTGATCCACGTCGGCCTCGAGCATTACGAGGCGGGGCGGGCGGGCGATCCGCCGGCCAAGCGCCTGGGAGCGCGGCTGCGTGAACTCGATCTCCCGGCCGGCCGCCTGAAGACGGGCACGCCGCCGCG
>JBLMVY010000336.1:0-5753 GCA_050256935.1 Candidatus Levyibacteriota bacterium
CCCGCTGGCAGGTCATCTGGCACGTGATCGTCCCCGCGGCGATGCCCGAGATCCTGACGGCGATGCGCATCGCCATCGGCTTCGGCTGGACGACGCTGGTCGCCGCCGAGATGGTCGCGGCGAACACCGGGCTGGGGCAGATGGTGCTGAACGCGTCGAACTTCCTGCGCACCGACATCGTGATCATGGGCATCGTCGTCATTGGGGTCGTCGCCTTCGCCTTCGACCTGCTGATGCGCTACGTCGAGCGCGTCGTCGTCCCCTGGAAGGGCAGGCTCTAGGCGCACCCTCGGGGCCCCGCGTGATCTGCTAAGCTGCTGCGCGCCCCGTACATTCTGGAGCGGCCGCCGCAGCGCGCATCGCCACGCTTGCCGACTTGGGCGGTCGCCGAGGTCATGCCCACGTGTCCCCGCTTGCGCTGAAGCTCTTTCCGTTCCTGTCCTGGCGTCATCGCGTCGACCGCCAGACGCTGCGCGCCGACGTGCTCGCAGGACTCGTCTCGGCGGTGATGGTGCTGCCCCAGGGGGTCGCGTTCGCGACGCTGGCCGGCATGCCCCCCGAATACGGCCTCTACGGCGCGATGCTCCCCGCCGTCGTCGGCGCGCTGTGGGGATCGTCGTGGCACCTCGTTTCCGGCCCGACCAACGCGACCTCGCTGATGGTGTTCGCCACCGTCGGCGAGCTCGCCGCACCGTTCACGCCGACTTACGTCTCGCTGGTGCTGACCCTGAACCTGATGGTGGGGCTGACCAAGCTGGGCCTCGGCGTCGCCCGCCTCGGATCGCTGGTCAATTTCATCTCGACGGCGGTCGTCATCGGATTCACCGCCGGCGCCGGGATCCTGATCATCGGCGCGCAGCTGCGCAACTTCTTCGGCATCGACGTCCCCCAGGAGCCGAGCTTCTTCGTGGGCGTCGCGGCGTTCCTCGGCCATCTGCGCGACACCGATCCGGCGGCGCTGGCCGTCGGCGTGTTCACCCTGATCGCGGCGCTGGCGGGCAAGCGCTGGTTCCCGCGCGTGCCGTACATGATGACCGGCATCGTCGCAGGAGCGCTGTTCGCGCTGCTGCTGACGCGCATGGGCTGGGCGAAGGTCGCGACCATCGGCGCGCTTCCCTCGGCGATTCCGCCCGGATCCTTGCCCGACTTCACCTGGGAGACCTGGCAGACGCTGGCGCCGCTCGCGCTCGGGCTCACCGTCATCGGCCTGTCCGAGGCGATCTCCAGCGCCCGCGCAGTCGCGCTGCGCTCGGGTCAGCGCATCGACGGCAACCAGGAATTCATCGGCCAGGGCCTCGCCAACATCGCGGGCGCCTTCACCTCGAGCTATCCGACCTCCGGGTCGTTCAACCGCACCGGATCCAATTACGAGGCGGGCGCGCGGACCCCGCTCGCCTGCGTGTTCTCGGCGGGCATGCTGCTGGTGATCCTGCTGGCGGTGAAGCCGCTCGCAGCCTACCTGCCGGTCGCGTCGATGGCGGCCGTGCTGTTCGTCGTTGCCCGCGGATTGATCGACACGGATGCGATGCGCCGGGTCTGGAAGACCAGCCGGGCCGACACGCTGACCCTCATCGTCACCTTCGTCGCGACGCTGACCATCCGCCTCGAGGTCGCGATCCTGGTCGGCGTCCTCGTCTCCCTGCTGGTCTACCTCAACCGGACGACGCATCCGCAGCTGGCGCGGGTGCTCCCCGACCGCGAGACCGTCGCACGGCGCTTCATGCGCGTCGTGCCCGGGGCGCCCCTGTGCCCGCAGCTCGACGTGCTGCGGGTCGACGGCTCGCTGTTCTTCGGTGCCGTCGAGCACCTGCGCGACGAGCTCGAAGCCGCGCGCCGCGAGCGCTCGGGAATCCGCCATCTGCTTCTCGTCGGCAGCGGCATCAACTTCATCGACGCCGCGGGCGCCGACCTCCTCGTTCACGAGGCGCGGACGATGCGCGATGCGGGCATCACGCTGCACCTGTGCAGTCTCAAGCCGCAGGTGCGCGACGTGCTCGAGCAAGGCGGGCAGCTCGACGAGATCGGCCACGACAATGTCCACCGCGCCAAGGCCGATGCCCTGCGGGCGATCTACGCGCGGCTCGATTCCGACACTTGCGGCAGATGCACGGCGCGCGTGTTCGAGGAGTGCCAGACGACGCTGCCCGACGGCAGTCCGCGCGACAAGCCACGCCCCGAGTTCGCGCTGGAAGCGCGCTGACGTCCCGCGGGCAGCGGGACGCCGGCGCCGGCGGGCGCCCGACGGCCGTCGCCGCCGGACCTCCCCGCTAGTGCAGATCGATGCGCAGCACCTCGCCCCCGCCTTCGGGGAATCCGAAGCCGTGGTTCGAGACGTAGAGGTTCCCGTCGGGACCCATCGTCAGGCTGGTCGGAAGCATCATGCCGCTCGCAATCTCCTGAGCCTTGGCGAGGTTGCCCGACTTCGGAATGCGCAGCACGCGCCCGGCACAGGCCGCCGGGAAACCACCGACGTTCTCGAGGACATAGAGCGCGCCGTCGGTGGCGACGAGCCCCATGATCGAGGTCAGTCCCGAGAGGATCTCCAGCGTCTGGCCGCTCGGCGTCACCTTGATCACATGGCCCTGGAAACCGTTCGCGAAGGTTCCGAGGGTGCCGACGTAGAAATTGCCGTCGTAGGCGATCGCCGTCGGGACGATGTGTCCGTACTTCGCCGACACGTCGACGACGCGGGTGATCGTCCCGTCCGGGGTGATGCGGTCGATCTCGCCGTGGTTGGGCTCGACCGCGTAGAGCGCGCCGCGGACCGCGACCATGCTGTACCAGGTCCCGTCGGGCTCGAAGTCATCGGGCTCGGGCGCCGCGACCGGATGCTGCGCCTGGAATGCGCTCAGGTCGGCGATCAGCTGCGGGCCTCCGGCATCGATCCGCAGGATGCCGTTGGGCTCGTCCGCGACGCCGTGCGAGCAGCCGGCCCCGGCGAGCACGGCGTAGAGCGTGTGGCCGATGAACGCGACGTCGCCCACCCCGCTCACCAGATTGCCCAGGTTGATCGAGGTCTGGCTCGAGGGAAGTCCGTCGACCACCGTCGTGCGGTTTCCGTCATGATCGACCATCGAGATGCGGCCGGTGTAGCCCCCGGTGTACGGGCCGACGGGCGGGACGACCTGCGGGCATTGGCCGTCGGTGGACAGCGTCCCGCCGGTGCCCCCCTCGGCAACGTACAGATAGCCGTCGGGGCCGAATTTCAGGCCGCGCGGATTGTCGAGCCCGGTGGCCACTACCGTGACGTTCGGGGACAGCGTGCAGGCGTCCTGTCCGTTGACGGTGGCCGATGCGCCGGCACAGGTCAACGCCACGGCAGCTGCAATCAGCGTCAAGCGCTTCGTCATGACCTTTCTCCTCGTGGGCGGTTTGCGCTCCCTGCGCCCGTTTCGGTGCGGGCACGGCGGATGCACCCGGTTGCGGGCCGCCGCCGCTGAGCGTGGCGCCAAATTAGCACCCGGTCTGCCCGATGGCGCAATACCCAGACGACGAAACCGTGGATTCAGGCAATGACTCCCGGTCAGCGCCGCCCGATCCCGGGTGCGCAAGGCGGCGACGCATGGTTGGGCCACGACGCGCGGGCGCCGCGCGCCGGAGCGGGCGCTAGAGAATCCCGCGCTCGGCGTACGGCTGCTGCGCGGCGATGCGGGCATAGCCCAGCCGGGCCAGGTCCAGCGTCATGTAGCGGCCGTGCACGAGGAGCTCGGCAATGGCACGACCCGCAGCGGGTGCGTGCATCACCCCGTGGCCCGAGAACCCGGCGACCACGTAGAAATTGTCCATGCGGCCCGCCCAGTTGCCGATGACCGGATTGCCGTCGAGCTCGTTCTGCTCGTAGAGGCCGGACCAGGTCCGCCGGCAGCGGCAGGCCTCGAACGCCGGGAAGCGATGCGCGAGCGCCGGCCACACGACGCGCTCGAAGTAGCCGTGGTCGACGTCGAAGTCGTAGCCCCTGGGCTGCGCCGAATCGACGAGCCCTCCCGAGTAGCCGCGGCCCTCGGGCCGGAACGCGAGCCTCGCCGTGTCCTTCACGTACGGCAGGGCCTCGATCGCGTTCGGCGTCTCGAAATAGTGCTCGAAGCGGCGCAGCGGCTCGATCGGCAGCGCCATCCCCACCATCGCCGCGACCTCTTTCGCCCAGGGCCCGGCGGCATTCACGATCGCTCCAGCGGCGACGGATCGGCCCGAGGCGAGCCGCAGCGCGCGCACGGCGGTCGCATCGTGCTCGATGCCCACCACCCGATCCTCGATGTACTCGACGCCCTGCGATCGCGCCTTCCTGCGCAGCCCCTGCAGCAGGCCGCTCGGGTCGCACCAGCCGTCGTCGGGAGTGTGGACGCCGGCTGCGATGCCGTCGAGGTTCATCGACGGAAACCTCGCGTGCAGGGCGTCGCGGTCGAGGAGATGGGCGCGCACGCCGTGCGCGCGCTGGGCGGCGTGGTTGTCGCGCAGGATGGCGACGTCACCCTCGCCCACGATGAAGAGATACCCGCCGGCGCGCCAGCCGACGTGCGCCGGCTCGCCGTCGACGGCGAGTGCCACGTCGGCGGCCTCGATGAACGGGATGCTGAAGTTCGACATCTCGATGTTCTCGGGGCACGAGAACTGCCTGCGCGCCCCGCCCGAGGCGCGCGTCGTCGATGCGTACTCGTAGGTCCGGTCGGGCTCGATCACCGCGACCTTCGCGGCGGAATCGAGGCATTTGACGAAGTGCGCGACGGCAGACCCCACGATCGCGCCGCCGACGATGGCGACGTCGCAGCGCTCCACCGCGCAGGCTCCGCGATCGGGACGATCGGGCCGATGGGTCCGCGCCGGGACCGGCCCGCTCAGCCGCCCTTCTTGACGGTGCGCACCCGCAGCGAAGGCATGGCGGCGATCACCTTCGCGCCGGCGACGCAGTCGACGAAATAGCGCTTGCGCCCGCCGATGTCCTCCTCGACCAGGCCGTGGATGTCGGTGTCGAAGCCGGGGAAGCGCTCGTTGAAGTCGCGCGCGAACTGCAGGTACTTGACGATCTGGCGGTTGAAGCGCTCGCCCGGGATCAGCAGCGGGATTCCCGGCGGATAGGGCGTCAGCAGCACGCTGGTGACCCGGCCCTCGAGCTCGTCGATCTCGACCCGCTCGATCTCGCGGTGCGCCATCCGTGCGAACGCGTCGGCGGGCTTCATCGCGGGCTCGAGGTTCGACAGGTACATCTCGGTGGTGAGCCGCCCGATGTCGTTCGCCTTGTAGATGCCGTGGATGCTGTCGCAGAGGTCGCGCAGGCCGATCTTCTCGTAGCGCGGATGCGCCTGGACGAACTCGGGCAGCACCTTCCACAGCGGCTGGTTGCCGTCGTAGTCCGACTTGAACTGCTGCAGCGCGGTGACCAGCGTGTTCCAGCGGCCCTTGGTGATGCCGATGGTGAACATGATGAAGAACGAGTACAGGCCGGTCTTCTCGACGATGACGCCGTGCTCGGCGAGGTACTTGGTCACGATCGCCGCGGGGATCCCCTGGTCGGCGAAATCGCCCTTCACGTCGAGGCCGGGCGTGAGCACCGTGGCCTTGATCGGATCGAGCATGTTGAAGCCGGGGGCGAGGTTGCCGAATCCGTGCCACTTGTCCCCGGCGTTGATCATCCAGTCCTCGCGGTCGCCGATGCCTTCCTCGGCCAGGCGGTCCGGACCCCACACCTTGAACCACCACGAATCGCCGTACTCGTCGTCGACCTTGCGCATCGCGCGGCGGAAGTCGAGCGCCTCCAT
>JBLMVY010000337.1:0-12767 GCA_050256935.1 Candidatus Levyibacteriota bacterium
GTCGCGGTCGCCGATTACACGGTGATTCCCAAGTACATGTTCGCGGCCGGCGGGCAGCAGGCCTATGCCGACTGGTACGCGGGATTCGTCGGCAACGCGATCACCTTCATCTACACGCCCAAGAGCCGGTTCGCGAAGGAGATCACCGCGGACAACTGGCACGACGTCCTGGCGCGGCCCGGCGTGCAGATCGGGCGCTCCAATCCCGACACCGATCCCTCCGGCTACCAGACGCTGCAGATGCTGAACCTCGCGGCCACCCATTACCATCGGCCGGGCCTTGCGGAAGCGATCCTCAGGAACGCGCCGGAGACGAACATCCGCGACACCGAGACCGACCTCATCTCCGCGCTGCAGCTCGGGCAGATCGACTATCTGGCGATCTATCGCTCGGATGCCCTGCAGCATCACTTCGAATACCTGAAGCTGCCCGCCGCCATCGATCTCAGCGATCCCAGGTACGCCGCCGACTATGCGAAATCGGTCGTGCACACCAGGAATGGCGCGCTGACGGCCAGGCCCATCGTCTATGCGCTGACGATCCCGCTCAACGCGCTCCACGCGCAGGCGGCGATCGAGTTCGTCAAGTTCATCCTCGGGCCCGAGGGGCAGAAGATCTCCGCGAAGAACGGCTTCAAGACGCTTTCGCCCGCCTATGTCGTGGATGGCGACAGGATGCCGGCGCAGCTCTCCTCGCTGACCCAGCCCTGGAAGGAGCAGTGACCCGGCGCCGATCGCGGGCCGGGTGAGGGGGCGGTCGCGATGCGGCGCACGGCGCTGTTCCTCGCCTTCTGGCTGCTGGGAAGCGTGGTGCTGGCGTTCATCGTCGTGCCGCTGCTCGCGCTGGTGGCCGCACCCGGACTCGACGGGCTGGTCCGCGCGGCGGCGATGCCGGACGTGCGCGCCGCCATCGCATTGAGCCTCGGCGCGGCGCTGGTCGCGGCGGGGCTCGCCGCGGTCTTCGGCGTGCCCCTGGCGTACGTGCTGGCGCGCAGCGCATTTCCCGGCAAGGGCATCGTCGAGGCGGTCGTCGACCTCCCTCTGACGATACCGCACACGGTTGCCGGCATCGCGCTGCTGCTCGCCTTCGGCCGCGAGGGCGTTCTCGGGGAGCCGGCGGCGGCGTGGCTCGGGCTGCGCTTCTGGGGAACGTTCGCCGGCATCGTCATCGGGATGCTGTTCGTGAGCCTTCCCTACGCGGTCAATGCCTCGCGCATCGGCTTCGAGGAGGCGATCGATCCCCATCTGGAAAAGGTCGCGCGCACCCTGGGCGCGCGGCCATGGCGGGTGTTCACGCGCATCGCCCTGCCGCTGGCCTGGCGCGGCGTGATGGCCGGGATCACGCTGACCTTTGCCCGCGCGATCAGCGAGTTCGCGACCGTCGCGCTGCTCGCGTATTACCCGATGACCGCACCGATCAAGGTCTACGAGCTGTTCCTGAGCTTCGGCCTCGGCGACGCGACCGGCGCTGCGGTGCTGTTCCTCCTGATCGTGCTGCTGCTGTTCATCGTGCTGCGCCGGTTCGCCTACGGGCGCGGCGACCATCGCGGATTCGGCCGGTGAGCGCACAGGCGCTGGCGGTGGAGAACGTCTCGGTTGGGCTGGGCGCGTTTGCGCTGCGCGAGATCAGCCTCGCGGTCGCGCCGGGGGAGGTGCTGGTGCTGCTGGGGCCGAACGGGGCCGGCAAGAGCGTGATCCTGGAGACCATTGCCGGCTTCCATCGCCCGCTCGAGGGCCGCATCCGCATCGGCGGCCGCGACGTGACCGCGATGCCTCCCGAAGCGCGGCATGTCGGCTACGTGTTCCAGAACTTCGCGCTCTTTCCGCACTTGAGCGTCGTGCAGAACGTCCGCTTCGCCACCGAGGCGCGCGGCGGCGCGCCCGTCGCGCGCGCGGAGGGCGAGCGACGGATCGCCGGGCTGCTCCAGCGGTTCGGTCTCGCCCAGCTCGCCGATCGGCGCCCCGCGGACCTGAGCGGTGGCGAGAAGCAGCGTGTCGCGCTGGCGCGCGCGCTGGCGACCGACCCGGCGGTCTTCCTGTTCGACGAGCCGTTCTCTGCCCTGGATGCCGCGACCCGCGACGTGCTGCGCGACGAGCTCGCGGGCTTCCTGGGCGAGGCCCAGGTGCCCGCGCTCTACGTGACGCACGATTACGCGGAGGCGATGGCGTTCGCCGACCGGGTCGCGGTCATCGATGGCGGGGCCATCGCCCAGTACGGCTCCGCGGAGCAGGTTTTCGCCGCGCCCGGCACGACGAGGATCGCGCGGATGCTGGGGGTCGCGAACATCCTCGAGGGCGAGGTGCGCGCGGTCGCGGGCGGGGAGGCCCGCGTCGCGCTCGGCGGTCTCGAGCTGCAGGTTCCGCTGCACGAGCGCAGCGTCGCGGCGGGCCAGCGCGTCTGGGTCAGTGTGCGCGGGGAGGATCTGGCGCTGCTGGCACCCGGACAGGCATCGGCCGTCACCGACATCGTCCTGCCGGCGAAGGTCCTGCGCATCGTCAGCCACGGTCCGCTGGTGCGCGTGGTCTGCGATTGCGGAATCCCGCTGACCGCCTACCTGACCCCGGCGCAGTGCCGGCAGCCCGCGCTCGCGCCCGGAGCGCAGGTGGCGGTCGCCTTGCCCAGGGCCGCGCTGAACCTTCTCGTCAGCTGACGCCGTCGAAGAACTCGACGATGCCGGTCTCGAGCGAGTATTCGGCGCCGACGACCATCAGGCCGTTGTCCTGGATCAGGTGCTCGAGGATCTCGGAACCGTGCCGCAGGTGATCGGCCGAAGCGCGTATGTTCGCCCGCACCGCTTGCCGCACCAGCGCCACCGGGTCGTGCCGCAGCTCGGTGGCCAGCAGGGTTTCGACCGAGGGCCTGACGCGGTCGACGATCGAGCGCAGATTTCGCGACCGGTTCTCGGTGGCTTGCTGGAGCTCCTCGAGCGTGGCGAGTATGGCGCCGCATTGCGAGTGACCCAGCACGACGACCAGCCGCGTGCCGAAGCGCGCGGCCGCGAACACGACGCTGTCGACCTGGGACGCGGCGACGACGTTGCCGGCGACGCGGATGACGAACAGGTCGCCCAGCCCCTGGTCGAAGACGATCTCCGCAGGCACGCGCGAATCCGAGCAGCCGAGGATGATCGCGAAGGGCTCCTGGCCGGCGACGAGCTCGTCGCGGCGCTGCGGACTGGTGGGCCGGTCGTGGCTGCGCAGCCCCGACGCGAAGCGGCGATTGCCGTCGATCAGGCGCTGCAGCGCTTCACGCGCGGGGATCATCGCTGCGCTTCGCCACCGTGACCGTTCGAGGTTGCGAGCGGATGGCGGGGAAGTGTGTCGTGTCGCATCGGGTACTGGCCGGCTGTGCGCAGGGCGCCGCGCGCCATGCCGGAGGGGAATGGCATGCTGCGGATTATACGCAGCGTGCGCGCAGGTCCTGCGCGACAGCGGAGGATGCGCTGCGCCGCGAAGGCGCAGCGGGTGTCAGCCCCGCGCGACGGACAGGGCGACGACGTCCCCGCCGAGCAGGTCCGCCAGCGCCTCGGGGGGCACGGCCTCGCTCACCAGGTAGCCCTGCATCTCGTCGCAGCGCAGCCGGCGCAGCATCTGCGCCTGCGCCTCGGCGTCGACGCCCTCCGCAACGACCTTGAGACCCAGCGAATGCGCGAGCGAGATGACCGTCGACACCAGCAGCATGGTGTTGGAGTCGTCGAGCATTGCGCTGATGAACGCACGGTCGATCTTGAGCGTCTGCACCGGGAGCTTGGTGAGGTAGCTGAGCGACGAGTAGCCGGTGCCGAAATCGTCGACGGCGATGCCGATGCCCATCGCCCTCACCGCAGCCAGCTTGCGGATGTTCTCCTCGACATCCTCCATGATCAGGCTCTCGGTGATTTCGAGATCGATGGCGCAGGGCCCGGTCCCGTGCGCGATCGCGGCGTGCACGATGCCGACGAAATCGGGCTTGCGCAGCTGGATCGGCGAGACGTTCACGGCGACGCGCGGGGCATCCAGTCCCCGGCTGCGCCACTGGTCGTGATCGATGACCGCCCGGCGGATCGCCCAGGCGCCGACGTCGAGGATCATCCCGGTCTCCTCGAGCAGCGGGATGAACTGCGCCGGCGCGACGAGCCCCAGGTCGGGACTCTGCCAGCGCAGGAGCGCCTCCACGCCCAGGATCCGGCGGGTCGCGACGTCGACCTTCGGCTGGTAATGCAGGACGAACTCGTCCCGCTCGAGGGCCAGGCGCAGCTTGTTCTCCAGCGACAGCTTCTCGGCGGCGAGCTCGGTCATGTGCCGCGCATAGAACATCAGCTTCTCGCCGGTCGTCTTGGCGTTCTTGAGCGCGGCCTCGGCGTTGCGAAGCAGCGTCTCGGCATCGGCGCCGTCCTCCGGATACAGCGCGACGCCGGTCCTTGCGGAGACCCGCAGCGAAGTGGCGTTGCCCAGCGAGAACGCTTCGTTGAAGCAGCTCCGCAGCTGCCGGTCGAGGTCGCGTGGCGGGACGTCGCCCTGGCGCGACAGGGGCACGATGACCGCGAAGGCGTCGGCGCCAAGCCGCGCGACGCGGCTCGCATCCCCCGCGCAGTGGGTCAGGCGCGCCGCCACCTGGCGCAGCAGCTCGTCGCCCGCCTGCCGTCCCAGCGAATCGTTGACGGCCTTGAAGCGCTCGACGTCGAGCAGGGCCAGCGCGAGCCGTGGCTGCTCCGCTCCCGCGCCGCGGAGGCGCTGGCTCAGGCGCTCGTTCAGCAGCGTGCGGTTCGGCAGCCCGGTGAGGACGTCGTAGTACGCGACATAGTCGAGCCGCTCGGACTTCTCGATGTGCTCCAGCGCAAACGAAATGTCGCCGGCCAGCTCCAGCAGGAGCTTCATCTCGTCGTCGTCGAAGAACCCGCGCTCGGCCGAGTAGAGCGCGAACACCCCGACCGCTTTGCCGCCCACGACCAGCGGAATGACGCAGACCGAATGGATCCCGCGCTCGCGGAACTCGCGCCGGGTGACGATCAGGGGATCGTCCTGCGCGTCGTTGGAGATCACCGGCTGCAGGTCGCGGACGGCGCGTCGGGCAAGTCCCGGACCCGGGCACCCGATCTCGGTCATCGTCTGCGGGGCGGTCTCGAAGAAATCGCGAATGTCGCCGTCCCAGGCGACCGGCTCGATCCTGCGGGTGTCGTCGTCGACGACGCCGATCCACGCCATCGGGAGCTGCCCGGCGTCGACGGCGATGCGGCAGGCCTCGCGGAACAGTTCGCCGCGATCGCGCACGCGAACGATCAACGCGTTGGTCTGGCTCAGGACCGCGTAGATGCGGTTGAGGTTCTTGACCCGCATCTCCGCGAGCTTGCGCTCGGTGACGTCCTGGGCAGTGCCCACGACGCGGTAGACGGCGCCGCTCGCGTCGCGGACGGGAAAGGCGCGATCGCGAATCCAGCGCAGCGCCCCATCGGGGCGCAGAATCCGGTACTCCTGGTCGTAGCCGCCGTCGATGGTCTCGCGCCCGGTGGCGGCGGCCACCCGGTCGCGGTCCTCCGGATGCACGGCGTCGAGCCATTGCTGGGGGTGCAGGTAGAGCTCGGCGACGCTGCGCTGCCAGACGTCCGCGTACGCCGGGCTCACGTAGAGCAGGCGGTTCTTGGCCGGGTCGGTGACCCAGAAGACCTCGCTGATGTTCTCCGCGATCTGCCGGAATCGCTCGTCGCTTTCGTGCTGCGCGCGCTCCGACTCGCGCCTGCGCGCCTCGGCGCGCAGGGATTCGATGCCGTAGGTGAGGTCGCTGGCGAGCTCGACCAGCAGCTTGACCTCGTCGTCGTTGAACCGCGCGGGGTCGGTCGAATAGATGCACAGCGCACCGAACGCGGGCCGCTCGCTGCCCAGCGGCAGCGAGATGCCGCTGCGGATGCCGAACTGCCCGGCACGGGTGCGCCAGGGGCCGAAAGGGCTGTCGGTCAGGGTGTCGCGAACGACGGCGGGCTTGCCGGTGCGGATGCTGGTTCCGGTCGGCCCCTGTCCCAGCGCATTCTCCCCCCAGGAGACCTTCAGGCCCTCGAGGTATCCGGTCGCACCGTGCATGGCGGCGGGACGCACGCTCTTTCCCTCGTCGTCCTCGGCATAGCCGATCCACGCCAGCGCGTGGCCACCGCGCTCGACCAGGATGCGGCACATGTCGTCGAAGAACTTCTGCTCCTGCGTCGCCCGAACCAGCGCCTGGTTGCACTCGATCAGCATGCCCAGGTTGCGGTTGTGGGTGCGCAGGTCGGCGGCGGCGCGCTCCCGCACGTCCAGCATCCGGTTGAACTCGTCGGCGACCTTGGCGAGCTCGGCCGGTCCCTCGAGGGGCGCGCGCGCCGACAGGTCGCCGTCGACCACCCGTTCGGCGGCCGCCTCGAGCCCCCTGATCGGTCTGGCGATGGCGTTGCCGTAGCGACGTGCCAGGAGAAGCGCGAACCCGATCGTCGCCAGGACCAGCAGGACGGCGCGGACGATGCGCGTGCGCACCGGCGCGAACAGCGTGTTCTCGGGAATGCCTACCGAGACCAGCCACCCGGTCCGCGGGTCGGTGTGATAGGCGATGACCCGGGGGACCCCGTCCACGCCCCCCACCCGGTAGGTTCCGTCGCCGCGTGCACGGGCGGCGCTCGCGAGCTGCAGGTTCGCGACCGGCTCGCCGATCCAGTGCTCCGCGGCTGCCGAGCGCATCAGGAACCGGCCCTGGGTGTCGATCACCGAGACCACGACGTCGCCTGGAATCGCGGGAAGGATCCGGCTCTGCAGCTTCAGCAGGTCCAGCGGCAGCACCAGCAGGCCGGTCGTCGCCCCGCCGGCATCCCGCAGCGGATACGTCAGGACCGATACCCAGCGACCGCTGGACGGGCCGAGAAAGGCGTCGCCGGCGGAAAAGCGGGCCTTGCGCACACCCTCGCGAAACCAGGGAAAGGTGGCGGTCACGTTGCCCGGCGTGACCTTGGGCAGCAGCGCACAGACGGCGTCGCCCTGCAGCGTGCGGATCAGCAGGTTGGCGTATTCGGGATGCAGCCTCAGGAACTCGGCCAGGAAGGGGTCGCAGCGCGCCGGGTCCATCGCCGACACCAGCGGCCGTTGCGCCAGGACGCCCAGCAGCCGTTCGCTCTCGGTGATCTCCCGGTCGATGTTGTTCGCCGTGATCGCCGCCAGGTTGCGCAGCTGGCTTTCGGCCTGGTCGCGCGATTCGCGGTAGCGGTCGACGATGACATACCCGGCGGCGGCGGCAAGCGGGATGACGGCAGCGAGCGCGAGCGCCACGAGGTGGGCTCGGATGCTACGACGGGGGGATCTGGAGGCGCTCGCCTGCATGCGGTCGTTGAGCACAAAGCGGGCCAGCCAACGCAGAGGATGCCTCGGCGCGCGCCCCGGCGCAGGGCCGCCGGGCCGATCGTTTGTCCATGGGCGCACATGGACAGGGAGGGCGACTTCGGCCTCCTGCCGTCGCGCGTCGCAGGCCGCCGCCCTGCGCCGGACCCCGGTGTCGATCGGGCACGGACGCCCCGGCGCCGCGGGTCAGAGCGCGGCGAGCATCAGGTGGAACGTGTTCCGCAGTCCGGACTTGCGAAACCCGCAGCTCTGGTACAGCGAAATCGCCGGGTTCTGCGGATGCACGGTCAGCGCCACCTGGTCGTGCCCGGACTGCTTCGCCGCCGCAAGGGCGGCCAGCAGCAGCGGACGCCCGAGCCCCCGATGCTGGAAGGGCGGGAACAGGGCAATGCCGAGCTGCGGCGTGTGCTCGTCGACCCAGGCAAGGCCCTGACCGCCGGGGACGACGCGCATCCAGCAGGCGCCGACCGGGCCGTCCACGCCTTCCAGTTCGCCGGCCACCCCGACGTCGCCCGGGTGCCCCCAGTCCTGCGCATAGATGCGCACCTGCGGTAGCTCCAGCACTGCCCTGGGCCGCAAGGGGGCGGGCGGCGGGTCCCACAGGGCGATGTGCAGCAGGTCCCACAGCACCGCCTGGTCGGCCGGGCGCAGCGGACGCGTTCGAAGCTTCAACGAATCATTCATCGGGTGGCTGGTCGCGCAGCCTGCGCTGGTACCAGGCGATGTCGCGCCAGGCGCCGAACTTGCGCCCCGCGGCACGGAAGACGCCGATGGGCTCGAAGCCGACGCCGGTGTGCAGCGCGATGCTCGGATCGTTGGGCAGGGCGATGCCGGCGTAGGCGTTGCAGTAGCCACGCTCCGCCAGCGCCTCGAAAAGCGCGAGGTACAGGGCCCTGCCCACGCCCTGTCGCTGCGCGCCCGGGTCGACATAGGCTGAGGTCTCCACCGACCAGCGGTACGCGGCGCGCTCGCGATGCGGCGATCCGTAGGCGTAACCCAGGATCCTGTCCTCGCGCGCGGCGACCAGCCACGCCCAGCCTTCGCCGTATCTGCGGATGCGGCCGCGGAACTCGTCGGGACCCGGGACCGCTGTTTCGAAGGAGACGGTCGTGCGCTCGACATAGGGTGCGTAGATGGCGAGCAGCGCCGGTGCATCGGCGACGGTGGCCGGGCGCAATCGCATGGCCTTCGCATCGGTCATGGCCGCGACCTCCGCGGGACCCCATGCAGCGGCGTCACGCGGTCGGTTCGACGACGACCGCGGTGCCGTAGCACAGCACCTCCGTGACCCCGTTCATGACGTCGGTCGCGTCGTAGCGAATGCCGATGACCGCATTGCCGCCGAGTTGCCGGGCGTGGCTCAGCATCAGGTCGAAGGCCTCGGCCCGCGTCTTCTCGCACAGGCTGGTAAACAGCGAGATGTTTCCGCCGACGAGCGTCTGCAGCGAGCCGCCGATGGTGCCGAAGATCGAGCGCGAGCGTACGGTGATGCCGCGGACCACGCCGAGGTTGCGGGTGATCCGGTAGCCGTCGAGCGCGAAGCCGGTCGTGGTCAGGGCAGGGTCCATGGTCGCCTTTCGCAGCGTGGGCACGCGGGAAATGGCCGGTGGCGGAGCGGGCCGCCGCTACCGCGACGACGCGCGGCCGGTGATCGTGGCCAGGATCAGCATCGCCAGTGCGGCCACCATGGCCACGGTACGCACCGTGTGCCATTGCCACCACCAGTCGCGCAGCTCCGACCAGTTCGGCGGGGGCGCCTGCGTCGTCCAGGTGATCACCTGGGCGTTGATCGGCTGATTCCCGAAGCGCGTGACGACGGCGGCGACGACCATGAACGCGGTGGAAGCGAACAGCAGGTAGCGTGCGCGAGGGCTGCGCTTGGCCGCGACCGCGAGGATCAGCGTCAGGACGATGCACACCGCGCCCACGGCAGGCAGGAGCCCGTTCAGCGCCCGGATCGCGTGCTGCTGCTGCTCGACGTAGGCGGTCGCCGACAGGCCCGCCGGGTCGAAACCCAGCCAGATCCCGACCGTCGTCCCGGCCAGGAGCGCCACCAGGAGCAGATCGATGAAGCGGATGACGGTCGTGGCCACGGCGCCTCCATCGGACGTTAAGCACAAGTCTCAGCTTGTGCGTATAACGCATTGTAATGCCATGTGTTTGCATCTTGCCAGCAATTTGGCCGGCGGGCGCTGGCGTCAGGCGCTGCGGGGGTCGGCAGGCCGGGTCAGGACGAAGGCGAGCGCCAACGACGCGCCCCAGGCGACTTTCGAGGCATAGCTCAACATGAACGCCGCGCCCGAATACGCGTGGGGACCCAGCAGGAGCGCCTGGAGCATGGTGATCGCCGTCACGACGAGACCGAGCGGGGGCCCCCAGCGGCGCAGCCGGAACATGCCGATGATCGACGCGAGGAGCAGGATCTCGTAGGCGGCGGCCAGGACGGCGAATGCGGCCCCGTGCGAGGCATTGCGCGAGGCCAGGAGCGCGCGGAAAGCCTCGCGTCCTTCGGCCGGGACGGCTTGCGGGAACACGGTGTCGAGGGCGCCGGCGCAAACCGCCAACAGGACGGCGGCGACGAGGAGCATGCGGAGCAGACGGAGGAGAAGCGTGGGGTTCATCGGCGAATGACGTTCGGGTCGAGGGGGGCAAACCAATCCGGCACCAGGGCGATCGCTTCGGTCAGGCTGCGCAGCACCCCGACGCTGCGCCGGACGACGGCCTCGGGCGGGGGCCGCAGATCGGGCACCAGGACCAGCTGAGCACCGGCGGCCAACGCAGCCGCCGCGCCGTTCTCGCTGTCCTCGAACGCCAGGCAGGCACTCGCCGGAACGCCCAGGCGCTGCGCAGCGAGCTCGTAGACTGCAGGGTCGGGCTTGCCGCGCGGCACCTCGTCGCCGCCTGCGACAGCGCCGAAGTGAGGCAGGACGTCGACCGCGGCCAGGCGATGGCGGATCTCGGCGATGGCCGACGACGAGGCCACCGCGCACAGGACGTCCATCGACTGCAGCAGGGTCAGAAGCTCGCGGACGCCGGACTTCAGCGGGAAGGCCTGCTCAGGGTGGTCGCGCCGCAGCAGCCCGGCGGCGCGCGAGCGGACGCCGCGAAATGCCTCGCGTCCTCCGAGCAGCGAGACCAGGATCGCGCGGGACTCGGGTTCCGACCGGCCGACGACGCTCGCGTAGGCCTCGGGCTCCAGCGCGATGCCGAATTCCTGTGCGGCGGCGATCCACGCTGTCATGATCGCCCGCTCGGAATCGATGAGAAGCCCGTCCATGTCGAAGATGGCGGCCCGGAACGATTCGGAACGCACGGCGGCGGGACGAGGTCCGGCGCCCGAAAGGCGGCTCACGTCGGCGAACCCTCGTCGGCCCGGCGGGGCGCTTGCGCGCCGACCCGCCATGGCGGATGCAGGCGATTGGCTCCCGCCCGGTACAGGCAGATGACGTTGCCCGACGGGTCCCGGGTCCGCGCCTCGCGCCAAAGCCAGGGCTCGTCGCGGGGCTCCTGGGTGAACACGATGCCCCGCGCCTGGAGCTCCCTGACCGTCTGATCGAGCGCCTCGTCCTCGAAGTAGACGACGACGGCAGAGTCCTGCGGCACCGCGCCCACGCGATGCAGAGAGAACGATGCTCCGCCCTGCGGACACGCGAATCGCGCGTAATGCGGCGCGTCGACGATGAGCTCGAAACCCATGCGCCGGTAGAACGCGACCGATTCCGCGACGTCGAGGGCGGGCAGCGTCACCTGGTTGAGGTTCATGGCAATTGGAAAGGCGCTTGCGGTGCGTCGCTCATGATCGTGCGATGACGCGGGCGGGGGTTTCCCGCCAGGTGCGAAATCCCATCCGCTCGTAGAGGCGGTGGGCGGCGTCGTTGCCCCGGATGACGTGCAGGAAAGGCGTCTCGTCGCGCTGCATCTGGCGGCGAAGCAGCTTGAGCATCAGCCGCCGTGCGTATCCACGGCCCTGGAAGTCCGGATGGGTGCACACGCCGCTGATCTCCCGGAATCTGCCCGCGTGCATGCGCTCGCCCGCCATGGCCACCAGGCGAGGGCCGTCGAAAATGCCGAAATACTCGCCGAGCTCGATCGTTCGTGGGCCGAAAGGACCCGGACGGGTGAGGGTCGCGAGATCGAACGCCTGCGCCGCGTGCTCGGGGCCGAGCATGCTGGCGCCGGGCGCTTGATCGTCAGCGGGCATTGCGCCGCCCCAGACCATCCTGAACATCGTGAACTCCTGGTCGACTCGCCAGCCGGAGGGCACGGCCCCCGACCAGTCGGCGCAGTACAGAGGCTCTCCGGGCTCGCAGCAGCGCCGCAGGGCATCGAAATCGGGACGCTCGCTGTTTTCGAAGCCGACGATCGGGGAGAAACCGGGTGCATAGCGGCGAGCGCCACCCGCGCCGGTCGCGTACTTCGCCTGCGGGCCGGTGAGGGCGTTCCAGGCGATGCTGTCGAGGTGGGATTCCACGCGCGGCGTCCGTTGCCGGGGAGGGCGGAGGCTCGTTCAGCGCTTCCAGAATTCGCGCGATGCGATGCGCGCGCCCTCGGCCATCGCCGCCATCTTCGCCCAGACGACGTCGGGGTCGACCGCGGCCTGGCCGACCCAGGTGCCGAATCCGCAGTCGCTTCCGGCGATCACGTTCTCGCGGCCGACGAGCCTGGCGTAATGGCCGATGCGCTGCGCGATGAGCTCCGGATGCTCGATGAAGTTGGATTTGGACTCGATGACGCCCGGAATGAGGAGCTTGCCTTCGGGCAGCTTCACCGTCTCGAACAGCTTCCACTCGTGCGCATGGCGCGGATTGGCGGCCTCGAGGGCGATGGCCGAGGGCCTTGCGCGGAACACGATGTCGATGACGTCCGCCAACGGCACGTCGCAGTGGTGCGGTCCTTCGTAGTTGCCCCAGCACAGGTGCATGCGCAGCTGCTCGGGCGGGATGTTCGCGACCGCATGATTCAGGGCCTCGACGTGCATCTGCGCCTTCTTGCGCCATTCGGCGAGGCTGAGATCGGCGTACTGGATGTGCCGTCCCATGCCGAGATCGGGGCAGTCGATCTGCAGGACGATGCCGGCCCTGGCGATGGTCTCGTATTCCTGGCGCATCGCCTCCGCGATCGCGAACAGGTAGGCCTCCTCGGTCGGGTAGTGGTCGTTGCGGAAGAACAGCGACACCACGCCGGGCGAGGCCGCGGTCAGGAACGCGTCCTGCACTTCGACCGAGGCGAGTGCTGCCTTCAGGTGGTCGACGTCGTTTTGCGCGCCCTGCGGATCGCGCACGCCGATCGCCGCGTTGCACGCCGGGGTCTTCCGGCGCGAGCGCCCGGGATCGCCGAACACGCGCTTTTCGAGACTGGGAAATTCGGCGAGGTCCTGGTAGACGAAGGTATTGCCGGTGCCGCCGAATCCGCTCAGGCGGTCCTTGATGTAGGTC
>JBLMVY010000338.1:0-7369 GCA_050256935.1 Candidatus Levyibacteriota bacterium
CTTCGGCGGCGCGATGGTGATGACGCCTCCGCTGGCGCTGCTGTTCGGGCCCCGCTTCGCGATCCCCGCGGTCCTGCTGCTCGAATCGATCGCGGCGATGCCGATGCTGCTGCACGTGCACGCCCTCGTGCGCTGGCGCTCGATCGGCCCGCTCCTCGCCGCGGCCTGCGCAATGGTGCCCCTCGGCGGCTACGTCCTGGTCACCGCGGATCCCCTCGCCCTCCGCCGCGCCATCGCGCTGATCGTCATCCTGTTCTCGCTGCTGCTGCTGCGCGGCTGGCGCCACCACGGCCGGCATGGCCTGGGAACGGCGGTAGGCATCGGGGCGCTGAGCGGCGGCATGATCGGGGCCACGGGCATCGGGGGCCCGCCGGTCGTGCTCTACCTGCTGTCCGGTCCGGACCGCATCGACGTCACGCGGGCCAATCTCACTGTATATGTCGTCGGGACCGCCATCGCTGCGCTCGTGATGCTGAAACTGAGGGGCGTCCTCGAGCTGCCCGCGCTCCTCGCCGGCGTCGGACTCGCGCCGGGCTACTACGCCGGACTGGTGCTCGGCGGCCGGCTGTTTCCGCGCTTCAGCGACACGCGCTTTCGCCAGTTCACCCTGCTGCTGCTGATGCTGGTGTCGACGGGGATACTGCTCGCCTGACCTCGCGTGCTGCCAGGGTCAGCTCGAACGTCTGGCCGACCAGGTCCTTGCCGAAGCTCCGATGCGCCTCCTCGGCGCCCAGGCGGAAGCCTGCGTCCTCGTACAGGTGCCGGGCGGCATCGAGGCCGCGGTTGGTCCACAGCATCATCCGGCGGTACCCGCAGCGCCGCGCGAAGGCGATGCACTCGGCCACGAGCCGCCGGCCGATGCCCGCGCCGCGCGCCGCGGGCTCGACGATCAGCAGCCGCAGTTGCGCGACGGTCGGGGATTTCTCGACGACGAACGCCGAGCCCACGTTCACCCCGTCGCGCTCGGCAATCCAGCAGCACTCGCGTCCCGGCTTGTAGCGCCGGATGAAGCGCGCGGCGATTTCCGCCACCAGCGCCTCGAAGGTCCCGTCCCAGCCGTACTCCTGCGCATACAGCGCGCCGTGGCGCGAGATCACCCAGCCGATGTCCCCCGGCCGATGCGGCCGCAGCACGAACGCCGGGGCGGTCCCCTGCCGGTGGCCGAGCAGCGTCTCGACCGTGCGCATCGCCTCGACCAGGCGCACCTGCGCCGTGTCGGGCATCGGCGCAAGAAGCGCCGCGATCTCCTCCTGCGAGGCGCGGTCCAGGGGCAGGAAAGCCTTCCGGCCCGCGGCGGTCAGTGTCAGGTCGAAGCGGCGCGCATCGTCTGCCGCCCGCGTCCTGCGCAGGTACCCCCGCGCGTCGAAATCGCGCAGGATCCGGCTCAGGTACCCGGCGTCGAGGCCCAGATCGCGTGCCAGCCCGGTGGCCGCGACCGGACGATCGGCGCGGGCGAGCTCGTAGAGCACGCGCGCGGCCGCGAGGGACCAGGGACTGTCGTAGAGCCCCGCGCGCAGCATCCCGATCTGCTGCGTGTAGAAGCGATTGAAGCGGCGGACCGCCTCTACGCGGGGATCAGGAGCCGAGGCCATTCGACAATGTCAAATAATTCGTTGACATTGTCAATCATCGGTGCCGGCAATCCGTGATTGCGCCCATTCGGCGCAGGCCAGCAGGCGCTCGTCCGCGCCGACACCGGCGACGAGCTGCACGCCGATCGGCAGTCCCTGCGCCCCGGCGTACCCGGGCAGCGTGACCGAGGGCACGCCCAGCAGCGTCCACATCCGGCTGAACAGCGGATCCCCGGTCGAGGCGAGTCCCGCCGGGGCTTCGCCCCGGGCCGCAGGCGCGAGGACGACGTCCCAGTCGCGGATCCAGTTTCCGAACTCGCCGACCGCACGGGCTGCCTGCATGCGGGCTTCCAGGTATCGGCCACGTTCGATGGCGAGCCCTTCCGCGATGAGTTCGCGCAACTGCGTGCTGAGTTCGTCGCGGTGGGCGTCGTATTCGTAGGCATAGCTGCGCGCGCCCTCGTAGGCCATGACGGTGCGATGGGCGTCGGCGAGCGTCGCGAACCATGCCGGCAGGACCGCCTCCGAGACGACAGCTCCCGCTTCGGCGAGCCGCCGCGCCGCATGCTCGACGGCGGCCTGACTGTCGGAATCCGCGTCGTTCCACCAAGGCGTCCGGCACAGGCCCACGCGTGGCGCCATCGTGTCGCCGATGGCGGCATCCCCGCTGGCCGTCCCCAGCAGCGCGCCGCGCAGGTGGCGGGCATCGGCGACGCTGCGGGTCATCATGCCCAGGGTATCGAGCGACTCCGCGAAAGGCTTGATGCCGGCGAGGCTGAACGTGCCGAAGCTCGGCTTGTACCCGACGACACCGCAGAACGACGCAGGCCGGATGATCGACGCGGCGGTCTGCGTGGCGAAGCCCGCCGGCACCATGAAATCGGCGACGGCCGCGGCGCTGCCACTCGAGGATCCGCCCGGCGTGTGCCCGGGGTTGCGCGGATTGGCGGTCTTGCCCGGTGCGAAATACGCCAACTCGGTCGTGACTGTCTTCCCCAGGATGATCGCCCCGGCGCGCCTCGCCAGGGTGACGCACGAGGCGTCCCAGGCGGCCTGCCGCCCGCGATAGATCGGGGAGCCCAATTCGGTCGGGATGCCGACCGTGTCGATGATGTCCTTGACCGCCAACGGGATGCCATGCAGCGGTCCGCGAGCCGCCTCGCGGTCGCGGGCCCGCGCCGCAGCGCGCGCGCCTTCAGGGTCGAGATGCACCCAGGCGCCGACGACGGCTTCGCGCTGGGCGATGCGCTCGACGCAGGCGTCGACCAGGTCGATCGAGCGCAGCGTTCCGCTGCGGATCGCCGCGGCAGCTTCGACGAGGCTCAGCTCATTGGGTGCGGATTGCGGATGCGTCATGTTCGAATGCGAATCCCCGTTGATTCGTTCAGCGGCGCGGCGCCACCGGAGGCCGCCTCGGGCTCACGCGAAGGAACCCGATATCCACGTTCCCACCCAGCGGCTGACCGCCAGCACCAGCGCGGCGACGACGACGTGCTTGGCGACCTCCTTCGCAACCGGCGCATCCCTCGCGCGGGCGAGCCGATGGGTCAGCAGCGCCAGCAGCGCGAATCCCCATGCACAGGCCGCCACGGGCAGCCATTCGTGAGGCAGCGCGACGACCATCGCAACGAAGGTCGACGCGACCAGCAGGCGCGTCACGAAGTTCGCGGCCGTGGAGAGGAATGCCTCGCGGCGCTCGAGACCCTCCGCCTCCTGGTAGGCATGGACGCTGAGGGAATCGCTCAGGTTGTCGGCCAGGGCGACGATCAGCAGCGCTCCGACGATCGTTTGCCGGCTGGTGTTTGCGGCGTCGAGGCCGAGAATCAGTCCCATGCTGGTGACGATGGCCGCGGTGCCGCCGAAGCTGATCCAGGTGGGCCTGACCTTCGCCATGGCCTCTAGTATGCCTTGGGCGGAGCGCCCTTCCTGCGCCAGATTCGCCGGTCCCATTGATCGGCGTCAACGAAACGCGCGCGCAGGGAGCGAGAATCAGCGAGAATTCGGCCATGACCCCCCCGGTGCCTGCCACACCGCCGCGGCGCGACCTGACGCGCACCGTCCTGGCGGTGCTGCTGATCGGAATCCTGATCGGCGCGTCGTTCTGGATACTGCGTCCGTTCCTGCTCGCGATCGTCTGGGCGGCGATGATCGTCGTGGCCACCTGGCCGATGATGCTCAGGGTGCAGGCCACGCTGCGGCGGCGCGGCCTGGCGGTCGTCACGATGATGGGGACGATGCTGCTGGTGTTCGTCCTGCCGCTGGTGCTGGCGATCGAGGCGGTGGTCGGGAACCTGGAGGCGATCGCGGCCGCCATCCGACGCCTCGCCACCTTGCAGATTCCCCCGCCCCCGGACTGGCTCTCCCGCGTGCCCCTGATCGGCGAGAAGATTGCCGTGCAATGGGCCAGTCTCGCATCGGCCGGACGGGACGAGATCGCGGCGCACGTCGCGCCCTACGCGGTCGACGCCGGAAAGTGGCTGGCCGGCGCGTTCGGCAGCGCCGGAATGCTGACCCTGCAGTTCCTCCTGACCGTCATCGTCGCCGGGGTCATGTATGCAAACGGCGAAGCCATCCGGGACACGGCGATCCGCTTCGGCCGCCGCCTCGCGGGAGCACGCGGCGAGGAGGTGGTGCTGCTCGCCGGTGGCGCGATTCGCGGCGTCGCCCTCGGCGTGGTGGTCACCGCCCTCGCGCAGACGGTGCTGGCGGGGCTCGGCCTCGCCGTCGCCGGCGTGCCGTTCGCCGGATTGCTGACCGGCGTCATCCTGCTGCTGTGCATCGCGCAGCTCGGCCCCATCATCGTGCTCGCCCCGGCCGTCGTCTGGCTCTACTGGAGCGGCGCCACCGCATGGGGAACCGCACTCCTCGTCTGGACGGTCATCGTCGGGACGATGGACAACTTCCTGCGCCCGATCCTGATCCGCAGGGGCGCCGACCTGCCGCTGCTGCTGATCTTCGCCGGCGTGATCGGGGGACTGCTCGCCTTCGGCATCGTCGGGCTGTTCATCGGGCCGGTCGTCCTCGCCGTCACCCAGACGCTGCTCAACGAATGGATCAACGACCAGGACAGCGGGGAGCAGACCGCGCGCCTTTTCACCTCGGGAGAGCAAAGATGAAGCGATGGGTCGCGTTCCTGCTGACCGCCCTGATCGCGACGTCGCTGTACGCCGCGAATGCGTCGGAGCGCAAGTTCATCCGCGAAGGGATGAGCGAAGGCGAAGTGCTGGTCAAGATCGGCAAGCCGGACAGCGAAAGCACGGTGACCGGCGGGGGTGCGACCATCGCCGAGAAGAAGTGGACGTACCTGCCGGCCCCCGGCGACCAGCAGACGATCACCACCATCACCATCCGCGAGGGCAAGGTGACGCAGGTCGAGCGGCAGGTCGTTCGTTGACGTCTGCCGCCATCGGGCGGCCGGCAAGGCGAGGCGCGTGTCGAGGCACTCGTACGTCTGCAGTGCCTGTGCTCCGCCTGAGATGGGCGAGACGCTTCTGCTCGTGGGAGGGCGCGATTCACGTCACGGGATGTAGCGCCATCGTTTCCGCAGTGTTGCCCCCAGCATTGCCCCCAAGCGACGCCGGCTACCCTTGGTTCTCGTCAGTCGCGGGCATCCATGAATGCCCGGCAAGAAAAGCTCGCCCGGCATGTCGCGTGCAGCAAAGGATCGATCGGCGAGCGACATTGTGCGGATCATGGCTTCGGCGCACTGGTGCCGGCCGCTGGCGCGGGCAATGTGACGCCGGCTGACGTGGTGGTAGCGGAAGCCGGGTTGGGCGCATGCGAGGCGGATGGCGTCAGCACGGCATGCACGGTCAGCACGATGGCCGTGAGGACCAGCGCCCCCGCTGCAAGGGCGCCAATGGCGACGCGCGCCTTGCGGCTGAGCACCCAGAACCGTCTCCCGCAACGCTCGCATCGGTACGGCGACCGAAAACGGTGGGACTCGCCTTCCGAATGATGAAGGTGGGAGCGCCGGACTTCGGTACTGCCGCAGACGGGGCATCGTTTCACGGCGACTCCTTCGCGCCGGAGCGTGGGGCGCAGCGCGAGGCTGATGGGGCGCGATGCGCGAAACGCGGTGGCGACAGGCGTTTCAGCAAGCATTGCCCGACGGCTCGCGCCATGGACACACCAACCCTTCGGTAGGCGAAATCCTACAACCGTTTGCGCCGCGCCCCGATGGAAATGGCGCTGCCCGGAACCCGATGCTATGCCGTTCGCCAGGTATGGAGCGCAGGACCCGCAGTGGATATGCACGTCCCCCGTGCTGTGTCGGAGGGGCACGGTCCCTTACCGGGCTCGGCGGCCTCGCCCCGGGTGTGCCCGCTTTGCGGCGCACCGCTGCAACGAATCCGGCGTCGTCGCGTGGATCGATGGATCAGCCTGCTTCGACCCGTCGCGCGATACCGATGTACCGGCTGGTGCTCCTGGGAAGGACGCCTCCCGCGCCCGCGGTGACGGGTCTTCGCTGACCCCGGACCGAACACGACCACGCAGCTGCGGTGCCATCTCCAGCCACAAACCGCGCAATTCCCTTCGGATTCACGCCTCGGATGGCTACGCGTGGTTAACGAGCCGCGGCCTCCAACCCCGAAACGCGTACGCACCGCCCGCTCCCCGCTCGAACAGCCCGGCAAAGAGTTGGGATCCCGATGCGAGCGCGCGGCGCTCCCTCCTACTCATTGTGGACAACAAGAGTTAGCGCTCAACAATCAATGCGTCGACAATGTTGGCGCGAAGAGTATGTGTTGTCGGTTCTAGGGGGAATGTGGGCGCGGCGATGAAGCGCGACGCAGCGTCCATGGCTACGCTCGCAATGAGGTGCAATCGGCAGGTTCGCGCTGCCGTCGTCAATCGAATCGATCTTCGGCAGCTTCATATCCCAAGGAGAAAAGCGATGCAGAAGGGAAACAGATGCACGCGGAATTTGAGAATTGCTGGCGTAGCCGCCTTACTTTGTCCGGCGCTGGCTCTCGGACAGGCACGAATACCGCCGTCTGCCCCCGTGACCATAGTGAATACGCTGAGCAATCCAGTTCCGTTTATTGGGTCGATCGCCAATTCGCCGGCGAATCCAGTCCCGGTGCGGATTCAACAAGACGAAACCCCGGTAACTCTGACGGCAACCATTTCTGATCTCGTTGAAGTTGGTGTAGTTCCGGCCACGAATTTGGATGACTCTCTCTTTTCCGTTCCAGCAGGGAAGCGCCTGGTTGTCGACTATGTTTCCGCAGAGATGGATTCGCCACCTGACCAGCCAGCCGTAATGTTCGGGATTATGGAAGGCAAGGCCAATGTTGTAAGGATTCCGTTTGGACCCGGCGTCCATGTCGGGGACCAGCGGGTCCCTACCCGATATGCTGGCGGCCAGCGTGTGGAGGCCTATGTCGAGGCGAAATCGCAGGTAGCGGTATTCTGCGAGCGAGTTGTCGCTGATTTCAGCGACCTGCAGACCCCCCAATGCGTTGTATCCATCGTGGGCCACTTGGAGGATGCGCCCTAGCTGCAGACCTCGGCTGGAACCAGCGCGGCAGTCGAGACCCCACATCAGCACGGTGGGGAATCGTTGCGCCTGCTGCCGATGCCCTTGTCGGGCGGTGCGCCGCGATCGCGAAATGCCCCTGGCTGCGCCTGCGGCGCCGCTTCGCTGCGATGCAAGGCGCAGCGCCGCTGGTGCGGGAGTCCGACGGCTGAGTGCATCGCGGCAGGACCCGTTGCTGGACGATCCGTCGGTAAAATTTGCAGACCGCAAGTGGGCTCGGATCGGGCGGACGGCGATCCGTTGATGGTCAAGCAGT
>JBLMVY010000339.1:0-14204 GCA_050256935.1 Candidatus Levyibacteriota bacterium
GCGGTCGAGGAGGTGCTCGACGCCTGCCACGAGCTGATGCCGCACGGGGTCGACCGCTACCGCCGTCCGGCGGCGGCGAGCCTGAAGTCCGAGACCGCACGCCTGGCCGAGCGCGAGGCGCACCGCGAGCGGCAGTTCAACGACCTGTGGCGCACCGTGCCCGAGGCGCCGCGCGGCGCCGCGCCGCGCGCGGCGCCGACCTTCCCCGCCGATCCCCAGGAGAACGTCCTCTACTTCGTCGAGAAATACTCGCCCAGGCTCGAGCCCTGGCAGCGCGAGCTGGTGCGCATCGTGCGCAAGCTGGCCCAGTATTTCTATCCCCAGGGCCAGACCAAGGTGATGAACGAAGGCTGGGCGACGTTCTGGCACTACACGATCATCAACCGCCTGCACGAGCAGGGCCGGGTCGACGACGCGTTCATGCTCGAGTTCCTGAAGAGCCACACCAACGTCATCGCCCAGCCTGCGTTCGACTCCAGGGCCTACGGCGGACTCAATCCCTACGCGCTCGGCTACGCCCTGTACGCCGACCTCAGGCGCATCTGCGAAAACCCGGACGCCGAGGACCGTGCATGGTTCCCGGACATCGCCGGCAGCGACTGGCGCAGGACGCTGGACTTCGCGATGCGCAACTTCAAGGACGAATCGTTCATCGCCCAGTACCTGTCGCCGCGACTGATGCGGGAGTTCCATCTGTTCGCCATCGCCGACCGCAGCGGCGAGGATGCGCTGGTCGTCGACAGCATCCATGACGAGCGCGGCTACCGTCGCCTGCGCAAGCTGCTCGCGCAGCAGTACGCGCGGGAAAGCCACGTCCCCGACGTCCAGGTCCTGCGCTACGACCGCGACGGCGACCGCTCGCTGACGCTGCGCCACCAGCGGCACCGCGGGCGACCCCTGACCGAGGCCGCCGACGAGGTGGTGGCGCACCTGCGGCGCCTGTGGGGCTTCGCCGTGCGGCTGGAGACCCACGAGGGCGACGGCCGCATCGGCAGCGTCATCGAGTGCGCCGCCTGAGATCCCGCCGGGTCGGGGTGGGCGTTCGGCGAGGGTAATCGCGGCCGGCGTGATCGGGCACGCCTGACGGGCGCTTGCGGGTCGCACGTCCGGGGGCCCGCGCCTCCCCGGGTCCGGCTGCGCCCGCACGCGCACCCGGCTTGAATCGGGGCATCCCGCGCCCCACAATGGGTGCATGGCCGCATGCGGCGGCCCCCATCCCCCCGCGATCCTCGAACCACCGCCATGACCGCGAATTCCTCGACCGTCGTCGACAGGCTCCACGTCGTCTGCCCGCATTGCGGCACCACCAATCGCGTCGCGCGCGAGCGCCTGGACGAACGGCCGACCTGCGGCCAATGCCGCGAGCCGCTGTTTCCCGGACATGCCTTCGCCCTCACCGCCGCGAACTTCGACCGTCACATCGGATCGTCGGAGGTCCCCGTCGTCGTCGACTTCTGGGCGCCGTGGTGCGGCCCTTGCCGGATGATGGCGCCCGCCTACGAGGACGCCGCCGCCCGGATCGGCGCGGGCGTACACCTGGCCAAGCTCGACACCGAGGCGGAGCCTGCGATCGCCTCGCGCTTCGGCATCCGCAGCATTCCCACGTTGGTCGCTTTCCGCAACGGCCGGGAGATCGCGCGGCAGTCCGGCGCGCTGGGCACCTCCCAGCTGCTGCAATGGATCCGGGCGCATGCCGCGGGGAACTGATCCGTCGGACTGGATGCTGTCGCAGGCATTCGGCCTGCTCGAGCAGGCCGAGCGCCTGCATCGGCAGTTCTTCCGGCTCGGGAGCTCGAGCCGGGCGCAGCCGTGCTGGGAGCCCCCGGCCGACGTGTTCGAGGACGAGCGCGAGATCGTCATCGTCGTCGCGATGCCGGGCGTCGCGCCCGACAGGATCGAGGTCGCGAGCGAGCCCGGGACGCTGATCGTCCGCGGCATCCGTCCGCTCGCATTCGCCGGGGCCCGCCGCGCCATCCGGCGCCTCGAGATTCCCTACGGCGTATTCGAGCGCCGCATCGCGCTGCCGCCGGGGACGTTCGAGGCGGCGGCCCCCGAAATCGCCCACGGCTGCCTGGTGCTGCGGCTGCGCAAGCTCAACTGACCCCGGACATGAACGAGACGACCAGGCCGGGCGCCGGCCCCGCATCCGCCGAAGCCGCGCCGGGGGGCGCGCCCGCCGTGCACGCCAGCGCAGGCCAGGCGCAAGCCGCGGGCGCGTCGCGCCCGCTGCCCGACGACGCGCTGATCATCCTGCCGGTGCGCAACACGGTGGTGTTCCCGGGCGTCGTCCTGCCCTTGACGGTCGGGCGCGAGCGCTCGCTCGCCGCAGTCCAGGAAGCCGTGCGCCTGGAGCGGCCGCTAGGCGTGCTGCTGCAGAGCAAGCCCGAGGTCGACGAGCCCGCGCCCGACGATCTGCACTGGGTCGGTGCGAGCGCGGCGATCGTCCGCTACATCACCGCCCCCGACGGCACGCATCATGCGATCGTCCGGGGGCTGCGCCGCTTCCGCGTCCTGCGCTTCCTGGACGGCTGGCCCTACGCCGTCGCGCAGGTCCAGTTCGTCGACGATCCCGAGACCGTCGACACCGAGGTCGAGGGACGGGCGCACACCGTCAAGCAGCGTGCGATCGAGATCCTGCAGCTCCTGCCCAATGTCCCCGAGGAGATGGTGGCGGGCGTGCAGGCGATCGAGGGCGCCGCCAGGATCGCCGATTTCATCGCCGGCCTGATGGACGCGACGGCCGAGGAAAAGCAGTCGCTGCTGGAGAAGTTCGACTTGAGGGAGCGGCTCGACCGGCTGCTCGAGCTCCTGACGCGCCGCGTCGAGGTGCTCAAGGTGTCGCGCGAAGTCGAGGAGCGCACGCGCGAATCGATCAGCGACGTCAACCGCAAGCACCTGCTGCGCGAGCAGATGCGCACGATCCAGAAGGAGCTCGGCGAAGGCGAGGAGGGCGCCGCGGAAATGGCGGAGCTCGACGCCGCGATCACGGCAGCGCGCATGCCCGAGGAAGTCGAGAAGGTCGCCCGCAAGGAGCTGAAGCGCCTCGAGCGCATGCCCGAGGCGGCGGGCGAGTCGTCGATGATCCGGACCTACCTCGAATGGCTGACCGAGCTTCCCTGGGCGAGCGTCGCCGAAGCTCCGATCGACATCGGGGAAGCACGACGCATCCTCGACGCCGACCACTTCGGCCTCGACAAGGTCAAGCGGCGCATCCTCGAGTACCTCGCGGTCCACAAGCTGAATCCCACGGGGAACAGCCCGATCCTGTGCCTGGTCGGGCCGCCCGGCGTGGGCAAGACCTCGCTGGGGCAGAGCATCGCCAAGGCGACCGGGCGCAAGTTCGCGCGCGTGAGCCTGGGCGGGGTCCACGACGAAGCCGAGATTCGCGGGCACCGGCGCACCTACATCGGCTCGCTGCCCGGCAACATCGTGCAGGCGCTGCGCAAGACCGGGACGCGCGACTGCGTGATGATGCTGGACGAGGTCGACAAGCTGGGCGCGGGCGGCTTCCACGGCGATCCGGCGTCCGCGCTGCTCGAGGTGCTCGATCCCGAGCAGAACGCGACCTTCCGCGACAACTATCTCGCCGTGCCCTTCGACCTGTCCAAGGTCATGTTCATCTGCACGGCCAACGTGCTCGACACCATCCCCGGGCCATTGCGCGACAGGATGGAGGTGATCGAGCTCCCCGGCTACACGGCGCAGGAGAAGCTCGAGATCGCGCGGCGCTACCTGGTGCCGCGCCGGCTCGCCGCCGCGGGACTCGCCGCCGCGCAGTGCGAGATCGGCGACGATGCATTGACGGCGATCATCGACGACTACACCCGCGAAGCCGGCGTGCGCAACCTCGAGCGCGAGATCGGGCGGGTGTTCCAGAGCGTCGCCGTGAAGGTCGCCGAGGGCAGCGCCGATCGCGTGAGCATCGGCCGCGGCGACCTGGCGGCGATCCTCGGCCCGCGCAGGTTCGAGGCCGAGGTGGCGATGGCGAGCGGCATTCCGGGGGTGGCGACCGGCCTCGCATGGACGCCGGTCGGCGGCGACATCCTGTTCATCGAGGCGGCGCGCATGCCCGGCGCCGGCAGGCTGATCCTGACCGGCCAGCTCGGCGACGTGATGAAGGAAAGCGCGCAGGCGGCGCTGTCGCTGGTCAAGGCGCGCTCGGCGCAGCTCGGCATCGCGGCCGAGGCGCTGGAGAAATCCGACGTCCATGTCCACGTGCCGGCGGGCGCGACGCCCAAGGACGGGCCGAGCGCGGGGGTCGCGATGTTCGTCGCGCTGGCATCGCTGTTCGCCGGGCGCCCGGTGCGCTCCGACGTCGCGATGACCGGCGAGATCAGCCTGCGCGGGCTCGTCCTGCCGATCGGGGGCGTGAAGGAGAAGGTGCTCGCGGCCCTGCGCGCGGGCATCCGGACGGTGATGCTTCCTGCGCGCAACAGGCGCGACCTCGAGGAGATCCCCGTCGACGCGCGCGGCCGGCTCGAGTTCGTGTGGATCGAGGACGTCGACCAGGCGCTGGCGACCGCCCTGTCCCCCGCGGCGGAGCGCACGCCCGCCTGACTCCCGATTCCCGGATTCCGGGAATTCCTGTACCCCGCTTCGGGGATAATCGCGAGAATTCCCCGTTATCCCCGTCCCGGCGCCTTCCCGTCGGGCGAGCGCCGATGAACAAGCCCGGGCCGATGAACAAGCTCGCGACCGTCGATCGTGTCCTGCAGATTCTCACCGCGGTGGCGCAGCAGGGCGCGCCGCTGCCGGTGAAGCAGCTCAGCGTGGCGACGGGCCTGCCGCCGAGCACGCTCTATCGCCACCTGAACGTGCTGCGGCGATGGGGTTTCGTCGAGGCCGCCGAGCGCGGCGGCACCTACGAGCCCGGGCCGATGAGCCTGCAGCTCGCCTGGGGCGGCCAGACCTCGCGCCTGGTCAATCTCGCGCGCGAGGAGATCCTGCGCCTGGTCGAGGTGACCGGCGAGAGCGCCGGATTGATGGTCACCGTCAATGCCCAGGTCGTCTGCCTCGACATGGTCGAAAGC
This sequence comes from Candidatus Levyibacteriota bacterium, assembly GCA_050256935.1. Lineage (GTDB taxonomy): Bacteria > Pseudomonadota > Gammaproteobacteria > Burkholderiales > Casimicrobiaceae > VBCG01. The sequence goes on from JBLMVY010000339.1 coordinate 5,031, forward strand.
CCCCAGTCGCTGCGCTGCTCGTTTCGCAAGGGCAGTGTCGTGCCGATCGCGCGCGGAGCCTCGGCCAAGGCGCAGCTCGCCTTCCTCCCGGCGCGCGAGGCCGCCGAGGTGATCGAGCGCAACCTGCGCCACGCCGATGCGGCCGAGCGCCGCGCGCTCGACCGCGACCTGAAGGCGATACGGCGCCAGGGCTACGCCGTCAGCGAAGGCGAGGTCGACCGCGGGGTATGGGGGGTGTCGGTGCCCATACTCAATCGCGCCGACCGGATGCTGGGCGGGCTGTCGCTGATGGCCCCTGCGGTGCGCGTCGCCGGCAGGGAGAAGAATCTGATCCACGCGACCGTGGCCGCCGCCGGGCGGATCGCCGGCAAGTTCTGAACCTACCCAGGGAGATCGTCCGTGACCATGTATCGCCGCAAGTTCCTCCAGTTGCTCGCTGCGCTGTCGATGAGCATCGCGACCGTCGCGCAGGCGCAGGACGTCATCCGCGTCGCCACCGATGCGACATTTCCTCCATTCGAATACACGCAGGACGGCAAGCGCACGGGTTTCGACGTCGAGCTGATCGAGGCGATCGCCGCCACGCTGGGCAAGAAGGTCGAATGGACCGACATCGACTTCAAGGGCCTGATCCCGGGGCTGGTCGCCAAGCGCTTCGACGTCGCCGCGTCGGCGATCTACATCACCGACGAGCGCCGCAAGGTCGTCGATTTCACCGACCCCTACTATCCGGGCGGCCTGGTGATCATGGTGAAGAAGGGCAACACGGCCATCCGCGGCCCCGAGGACCTGAATGGAAAGAAGGTGTCGGTCCAGGTGGGGACCAAGTCGGTCAACTTCCTCAAGGAGAAATTCCCGGGCGCGCAGCGCGTGGAAGTCGAGAAGAACCAGGAGATGTTCCAGCTGGTCGAGATCGGCCGCGCCGACGCGGCGGTCACCGGCAAGCCGGCGGCCAAGCTCTACGAGCGCGAGCGGGGGACGCTGCACGTCCTGGACAAGCAGCTGACCGTCGAGGAATACGGATTCGCGATCCGCAAGGACGAGCCCGAGCTCACGCGGCAGTTCAACGACGCGCTGAAGAAGCTCAAGGCCGACGGCACCTACCAGAAGCTGGTCGCCAAGTACCTGTAGCCGGGGCCACCGGACGCCAGCCTGGGGACGCGGATCGTGGATCTCGATTTCTCCCCGGTATGGTCCGGATGGCGCGAGCTCGCGCACGGCACCGCGGTGACCATCGAGGTCACCGCGGGGGCCATCGCCCTCGGGTGCCTCATCGGGCTCGCGATCGGCCTCGGCCGCCTCGATTCCCGCCGGCGCCTGCTCTACGCCCTGTGCACCGCCTATGTCTCGTTCGTGCGCGGGACGCCGCTGCTGGTGCAGCTCTTCATCTGGTTCTTCGGCCTGCCCTACGTCGGGATCGAGCTGCCGGCGTTCTTCTGCGGCATCGTCGGGATGGGCATGTACAGCGGCGCCTACGTGTCCGAGATCGTCCGCGGCGCGATCCAGTCGGTCGATCGCGGCCAGATGGATGCGGCGCGCTCGCTGGGCATGCCCCACTGGATGGCGATGCGCTACGTCGTCGTTCCCCAGGCGGCGGTCCGCATGATCCCGCCGCTGGGCAACGAATTCATCGCGCTGATCAAGAATTCCTCGCTGGTGTCGCTGCTGACCATCGCCGACGTCATGCACGAGGGGCAGAAGATCATCAGCGTGTCCTACCGCTCCCTCGAGGTCTACCTCGCGATCGCGCTGGTCTATTTCGTGCTGACCAACCTCACCGGACTGGCGCTGCGCATCGTCGAGCGCAGGCTCGGCGCCCGCGGCCTGGTGCAGTGACGCCGCCGGCCGCGCCGCTGCTCGAGGCCCGCGGCCTGCACACCTGCTATGGCGCGAGCCATGTGCTGCACGGCGTCGATTTCGCGATCGCGCGCGGCGAGGTCGTCGGCCTGATGGGCCGCAACGGCATGGGCAAGAGCACGCTGATCCGCAGCATGCTCGGCTTCGCCGTTCCGCGGCAGGGCGAGGTGAGGGTCCGCGGAGCGCCGATGACCGGCGAGCTGCCGTTTCGCATCGCGCGCGAGGGAATCGCCTACGTGCCCGAAGGCCGCGGCATCTTCCCCAACCTGACGGCGCGCGAGAACCTGGTGCTGGCGGCGCGTCCGGGCGCGGCAGGCCGCGGCGACTGGACGCTCGAGCGCGTGCTGGCGACGTTTCCGCGGCTTCGCGAGCGTCTCGGTCACGAGGCCTCGAAGCTCTCGGGTGGCGAGCAGCAGATGCTCGCGATCGGGCGCGCATTGATGACCCGTCCCGAGCTCCTGATCCTCGACGAGGCGACCGAGGGCCTGGCCCCGCTGGTCGCGCGCGAGATCTGGCGCGTCATCGGCGAGCTGCGCGGCAGCGGGATCGCGGCGCTGATCGTCGATCGCAATTACCAGGCGGTGACGGCGGTGGCCGATCGCTGCGTGATCCTGGTCAAGGGTCGCGTCGTCTTCGATGGCGCGAGCGAGGCCCTGCTCGGCCGCAGCGAGCTTTTGCACCAGCATCTGGGCGTCTGAGCCTTGCCGGATCGGCGGCGCAACGCCGCTTGACCCAGATCAAGCAATCGGGAAAAAGCCGGTTGCAACCGGGTCCCGTCCGATCCGGACACCATGGATTGCGGGTATCGTCTCCCATCACCACAAGATATGGTATCTGGAGGCGGCGGACATGGGCCAGCGGACGGAAATGGCGCAGCGGAATCGGCATGACGGTGCAGCCGGGGGCATGCCGGGGTGGGTCACCAAGCGCGACGGGATGCGGGTGGCTTTCGATGTCGGCAAGATCGCGTCGGCGATCGCGCGTGCGGGCGTTGCGTCGGGCGAGTTCGGGGCGGATCGCGCCGCGGAGCTCGCCGCCGGCGTCGCAGGGACGCTGTCGCTCTTCGGAGTCCCGGAGGCTTCATCGCGGGGTTCATCCGGCGACACAGGGCCCGGCATCCACGTCGAGGCGATCCAGGACCGCGTCGAGCTGGCGCTGCTCGACGCGGGCCACCGCAGGACGGCGCGCGCCTACATCGTCTATCGGGAGCGCCACGCCAGGCTGCGCGACGATCGGCGGACCATCGTCGATGTCGCGGCCTCGGTCAACGAGTACCTCGACCGCGAGGACTGGCGCGTCAACGCGAATGCCAACCAGGGCTATTCGCTGGGCGGCCTGATCCTCAACGTTTCGGGCAAGGTCGTCGCCAACTACTGGCTGTCGCAGGTCTATGCGCCGGAGATCGGGCGCGCGCATCGCGAAGGCGACGTCCACATCCACGACCTCGACATGCTCGCCGGCTATTGCGCCGGCTGGTCGCTGCGCCAGCTCCTGCACGAAGGGCTCAACGGCGTCCCGGGCAAGGTCGAGGCGGCGCCGCCGAAGCACATGTCGAGCGCGGTGGGCCAGATCGTGAACTTCCTGGGCACCCTGCAGAACGAGTGGGCGGGCGCCCAGGCGTTCTCGTCCTTCGACACCTACATGGCGCCGTTCATCCGCCACGACCGGATGGCCTACGACGAGGTGCGCCAGTGCATCCAGGAGCTCATCTACAACCTCAACGTGCCGTCGCGCTGGGGCACCCAGACGCCGTTCACCAACCTGACGTTCGACTGGACCTGCCCGGAGGACCTGCGGGAGCAGATCCCGGTGATCGCCGGCTGCGAGATGCCGTTCACCTACGGCGAGCTGCAGGCCGAGATGGACATGATCAACCGCGCCTACATCGAGGTGATGACCGCGGGCGACGCGAAAGGCCGCGTGTTCACCTTCCCGATCCCCACCTACAACATCACCCCGGACTTCGACTGGGACCATCCGAACACCGAGGCGCTGTTCGCGATGACCGCCAAGTACGGCCTGCCGTACTTCCAGAACTTCATAAATTCCGAGCTCAAGCCCAACATGATCCGGTCGATGTGCTGCCGGCTGCAGCTCGACCTCACCGAGCTCCTGAAGCGCGGCAACGGGCTGTTCGGCTCGGCCGAGCAGACGGGATCGATCGGCGTGGTGACGCTGAACTGCGCGCGCCTGGGCTACCTGCACCGCGGCGACGAGGCCGCGCTGCTGGCGCGCGTCGACGTCCTGCTCGAGCTCGCCAGGGAGAGCCTCGAGGTCAAGCGCAAGGTGATCCAGCGCCACATCGACGGTGGGCTCTTCCCCTACACGCGGCGCTACCTCGGCACGCTGCGCAATCACTTCTCGACCATCGGGGTCAACGGGATCAACGAAATGATCCGCAATTTCTCCGCCGACCGCGACGACATCACGACGCCGGCCGGTTACGCGCTGGCGCTGCGGCTGCTCGACCACGTCCGCGGCCGGATCCTCGCCTTCCAGGAGGAGACCGGGCACATGTACAACCTCGAGGCGACGCCGGCGGAGGGGACGACCTACCGCTTCGCCAAGGAGGACCGCAAGCGCTTCCCCGACATCCTGCAGGCGGGAACCGCGGCGATGCCGTACTACACGAACTCGTCGCAGCTTCCGGTCGGCTTCACCGACGATCCGTTCGAGGCGCTGGAGCGGCAGGAGCTGCTGCAGAAGAAGTACACCGGCGGCACCGTCCTCCACCTGTACATGAGCGAGCGCATCTCGTCGGCCGGCGCATGCCGCAAGCTCGTCCGCCGCGCGCTCGAGCGTTTCGCGCTGCCCTACATCACGGTGACGCCGACGTTCTCGATCTGCCCGAGCCACGGCTATCTCGCCGGCGAGCACGAGTTCTGTCCCAAATGCGACGAGGCGCTGCTGGAACGCAAGCGGCGCGAGCTCGCCGCGGCATGAGTCCGCGGGACCGGTCCGCGGGCGGCAGCCGTCGCCCGGGCGTCCGGGCAACCGCGCGGGCGGTTCAACCTACCGATGGAGGAGACCCACGATGAACTCGATGACCGAGCAGCAGCAGATCGAACGCAGCGTCGCCCTCGACGACACCGAGCGCCAGCGTTGCGAGGTGTGGACGCGCGTGATGGGCTATCACCGACCGGTGGCGTCGTTCAACATCGGCAAGAAGGGCGAGCACGCCGAGCGGCGCTTCTTCACCGAGGCGCAGGCGCATCTTCGCACCGCGCCCTGACCGGATGACCCAGGTCCCGCTGTCGGAGCCGGCGGCGCCGGCCGCAGGAGCGCGCGGGGTCCCCGGCGAGCCGCACGGCGAGCTTCGTGTCGGCGGGCTGTCGCCGCTGTCGTCGACCGACTGGCCCGGGGAGCTTTGCGCGGTCGTGTTCTGCCAGGGCTGCCCCTGGCGCTGCGGCTATTGCCACAACCCGGGGCTGCTGCCGGCCGACGCCGAGGGCGGCGTGGCCTGGAACGACGTCCTCGCGTTCCTCGCCCGCCGCCGCGGCCTGCTCGACGGCGTGGTGTTCTCCGGCGGCGAGCCGCTGGCCCAGTCCGGCCTGGCCGCGGCCATCGAGCGCGTGCGGGCCCTGGGGTTTGCTGTCGGGCTGCACACCGGCGGCGCGTATCCGCGGCGGTTCGCGCGGGTGCTGCCGCTGCTCGACTGGGTCGGATTCGACGTCAAGGCGCCGTTCGACGACTACCCGCGCATCACCGGGGCGCCCGGCAGCGGGGTCCCGGCGCTGGCGAGCGCGCGGCTGCTGATCGACAGTGGCGTCGCCTGCGAATTCCGCACGACCGTGCATCCGCGATTGCTTCCGCCGGCGGCCATCGACCGCCTCGCAGCGAGCCTCGCCGACCTGGGCGCGCGGCGCTACGTGCTGCAGCAGTTCCGCAGCGCGGGCTGCGCCGACGCGCGATTGACGCGCGAAGCGCCTGCATTCCCGTGGGAGGAGACCTGGACGGCCGGGCTCGCTCGCCGGTTCGAGTCCTTCGACATCCGCAGCGCCTGAGCCTGCGGGAGGCGAAGGCCGTGGCGCCGGGCCGACCTCTCACCGCGCGGCGGCATGCCGCACCGGAGCGTGGTATGCGCGCAGCCGCGCGGCGTCGTGGATGCGGACATTGCGGCCGGTCACGCTGATCAGCTTCGCCTCGGAGAGCTCGTGCAGGACCCGCGACAGGTGCTCGGGCGTCAGGTTGAGCCGCGAGGCGATCAGCGTCTTGGAGGTCGGCAGCGTGACCACGTACGATCCATCGGGCATCCGCTGCTGACCTTCGCGGTGCAGCAGGTAGCTGATGACGCGCTCGACCCCCGACTGCAGCGAATACGACTCGATGTCGCCGATGATGGTCTGCAGGCGCAGCGACAGGCCTGCCAGCAGCATCTTCGCGAATCCCGGATCGCGCTCGATCTCCTCGAACACGGCCTGGCGCGAAACGTGGAGCAGCAGCGAATCGGCCAGCGCCTGGGCCATCAGCAGGTAGGGGCGCTCGAGGAACATCACCGACTCGCCGAACGAGTGGCCGGCGCCGATGATCTCGAGGATCTTCTCGTCGCCGTGCGGCGTGACCAGCGAGAGCTTGACCTGTCCGTAGACGACCAGGTGGAATCCGACGCAGGGGTCGTCGCGGTTGACGATGATCTCGCCGCGGGGAACGCGCAGCTCGGTCGTCCCGGCGGCGACGCGCTCGAGCTCCGCCGGCTGGAGGTGGCAAAACAGCGGCAGTCGGGACAGGAAGGTCTGGGTCTCGATCTTGGCGGGCATCGACGGTGCTTCCATCTACCTGTCGTCGAAAGGCAGGCCGACGTAGTTCTCGGCCATCGACGTCGACGCCGCGCGCGAGCTCACCAGGTACTCGAGCTCTGCCTGCTGCAGCTTGCGGCCGATCGCCCCGGTCTCGGGAAACCTGTGGGTCAGCGACGTGAACCACCACGAGAAGCGCTCGGCTTTCCACACCCGGCCGAGGCAGCGACCGGAGTAGCTGTCGAGTCCGGCGCTGCTGCGCTCGGCATAGAACTCGGTCAGCGCACGCGCCAGATAGCGGACGTCGGAGGCCGCGAGGTTCAGGCCCTTGGCGCCGGTCGGCGGGACGATGTGGGCGGCGTCGCCGGCGAGGAACAGGCGCCCGAAGCGCATCGGTTCGGCGACGAAGCTGCGCAGCGGCGCGATGCTCTTCTCGATCGACGGGCCGGTCTGCAGGCGGGCGGCGGCCTCGGGGTCGAGGCGGCGGCGCAACTCGTTCCAGAACGCCTCGTCGCTCCAGTCCTCGGCCCGGTCCTCGAGCGCGACCTGCACGTAGTGCCGGCTGCGCGTCGGCGAGCGCATCGAGCACAGCGCGAAGCCGCGCTCGTGGTTGGAGTAGATGAGCTCGTGCGACACCGGTGGCCGGTCGACGAGGACCCCGAGCCATCCGAACGGGTACACCCGCTCGTAATGGGTCACGCTGCCTTCGGGGACGCTCGCGCGGCTGACGCCGTGGTAACCGTCGCAGCCGGCGATGAAATCGCACTGCAGCTCGTGCTCGTCGCCATCCTTGCGCCAGGTGAGCGCCGGATGCCGGCCGTCGAAGTCGTGCAGGGCCGCGGACTTCGCCTCGTAGACGGTGGACAGTTCCAGCGCCGCGCGCGCCTCCATCAGGTCGCGCGTGACCTCGGTCTGGCCGTAGATCGTCACCTGCCTGCCCCCGGTCAGGCCGTGCATGTCGATGCGGTGGCGCGCCCCGTCGAACGACAGCTCGAAGCCGCCGTGGACCAGTCCCTCGCGATGCATCCGCTGCCCGACGCCTGCCTCGTCCAGCAGGTCGACGGTCGTCTGCTCGAGGACGCCGGCGCGGATGCGGCCCAGCACGTAGTCGCTGCTCTGGCGCTCGACGATGACGTTGTCGATGCCGGCGCGGTGCAGCAGCTGACCGAGGAGGAGCCCCGAGGGGCCGGCGCCGATGATGGCGACCTGGGTGCGGCGGCTCGGCATGGCGCGTGGCTCGCGAAGTCGGTTGCGGATGGCGAGAGGGGAAGGGGCCTGCCTGCCGTGGCGCCCGGGTCGACTCAGCGCAGCGGCCAGCGGCCCGGGAGGTCGAATACCAGGACCTCGGCGTCTTCGCCGTGGTCGATCGAGAGGTCGCCGCCCTCGGATTTCAGCGCGTCGCCCGCGTCGAGCACCTCGCCGTTGATCCTCGCCCTGCCGCGCACGACGTGGACGTAGCCCTTGCGGTCGGCGGCCAGTGCATGGCGGGCGTGCTCGGCGCCGTCGAACAGGCCTGCATACACCCGCGCATCCTGGTGGATGGACAGCGAGCCCTCGCGCCCGTCGGGAGACGCGATCAGGCGCAGCCGCCCGCGCTTTTCCTGGGCGGCGAAGTTCTTCTGCTCGTAGGACGGCGCGATGCCCGCCGCCGACGGCTCGATCCAGATCTGCAGGAAATGGGTGATGCCTGCCTTCTCGCGGTTGAATTCGCTGTGGGTGATGCCGGTGCCGGCCGACAGCCGCTGGACGTCACCGGGGCGGATCGTCGAGCCGTTGCCCATCGAATCCTGGTGACCCAGCGCGCCGTGCAGGACGTAGCTGATGATCTCCATGTCGCGGTGGCCGTGGGTCCCGAAACCCTGGCCCGGCTGCACGCGATCCTCGTTGATCACCCGCAACGCGCTCCAGCCCATGTGGCGCGGGTCGTGATAGTCGGCGAAGGAAAAGCTGTGGTAGGAGTCGAGCCAGCCGTGGTCGGCATGGCCGCGCTCGCTGGAGCGCCGGATCTCGTTCATGGACTCTCCGGGGGCGGGCGTCGCGCCGCCAATGCGCCATTCTGAACCCATCGCCCGTCACCGGATCCGCACGTAGGTTCCCGGCGCGTCGCACAGCGCTTCGCAGCCCGTGCCCGGCGCCCCCATCGTCGGCGGCGCCTCCGGTGCACCCGATCGCGCCGACAGCCAGGCTGCGAATTCGGGCCACCACGAGCCCTCCTTGGTCGCAGCGTCCGCCACCCAGAGGTCGGGGTCGACATAGCGGCCGTTGGCGCCCTGCATCGCGATCCGATAGTGCCGGTGGGGATGGCCGGGCTCCGACACGATGCCGGCGTTGTGGCCGCCGCTGGTCAGCACGAACGTGATCTCGGCCTCGGTCAGCAGGTGGAACTTGTACACCGACCGCCAGGGGGCGACGTGGTCGGCTTCGGTGCCGACGATGAACATGGGACGACGCAGGTCGGAAATCGCGACCGGCCGGTCGCCCGCGACGTAGCGGCCCTCGGCGAGGTCGTTGTCCAGGAACAGCCGGCGCAGGTACTCGGCGTGCATCCGGTAGGGCATCCGCGTCGCGTCGGCATTCCATG
>JBLMVY010000340.1:0-2750 GCA_050256935.1 Candidatus Levyibacteriota bacterium
CTCAAGCCGGGCGACATCCCGGCCGAGGTCCGGACGAGGGCGATCTCCGTGCTCGCCGACAAGTACTTCGTCAAGAAGACCGTCGTGCAGGCCGGCTATCCGCTGGACATGCGCTACGCCGGTCCGCGCGAGGCGCTGCTGCATGCCGTGTTCCGCCAGAACTACGGCTGCTCGCACCAGATCGTCGGGCGGGACCACGCGGGGGTGGGCAGCTACTACGGCCCGTTCGACGCCCACCACATATTCGACGAGATCCCTAAGGGCGCGCTGGAGACCCAGCCGCTCAAGATCGACTGGACGTTCTGGTGCTATACATGCGGTGGTATGGCGTCCGCCCGCACCTGCCCGCACGGCGACGCCGACCGCCTGCTGGTGTCGGGGACCAAGCTGCGCAAGTGGCTGTCCGAGGGCAGCGAGGTCCCGCCGGAGTTCAGCCGGCCCGAGGTCCTCGAGATACTGCGCGAGTATTATTCGGGCCTCGACGCATCGCAGAAAGTGGAAGTGAAGCTGGCGGGCCATTCGGCCCGCTGAGACCGATTTCGTTTGCTGACGGCCGATGGCGCGGCCGCCGATCGTTTTCCCACAGGAGGAAGCTGATGCCGACCTACGTACGTACCGACAAATGCGATGGCTGCAAGGGCCAGGACAAGACGGCCTGCATGTACATCTGTCCGCACGACCTGATGATGCTCGACAAGGACGGCTCGGCCACCGGCCATGCGATGCGCGCCTACAACCAGGAGCCCGAGCAGTGCTGGGAGTGCTATTCCTGCGTCAAGATCTGCCCGCAGAACGCGATCGAGGTCCGGCACTACGCCGACATCGTCCCGCTGGGCGGCTCGGTCCAGCCCCTGCGCGGCTCCGACTCGATCATGTGGACGATCAAGTTCCGCAACGGCGGCATCAAGCGCTTCAAGTTCCCGACGCGCACGACGGCGGAGGGCTCGATCGACCCCTACGGCGGCAAGGCGATGCCCAAGCTCGCCGACATCGCCAAGCCCGGGTTCTTCACGCAGGCGGGCGGCTTCCGTGCCGGCAAGCCCGAAGAGCTGATCCGGCGCAAGTGACCGTCCCGCGATCAATGCATCTGACAAGCAAGGATGAATGCAATGTCTGAAGGAACTTTCGGCAATCCCAAAGTCGTCCAGGAGGACCTGGACATCCTGTTGATCGGCGGCGGCATGGCCTGCTGCGGCGCCGGCTTCGAGATCATGCGCTGGGCCGAGGCGGTCAAGGCCGAGACCGGCACCGACCTCAAGATCAAGCTGGTCGACAAGGCCGCGATGGACCGCTCCGGCGCCGTCGCGCAGGGCCTGTCGGCGATCAACACCTACATCGGTCCCGACATGGACCCCGCCGATTACGCGCGGATGGTCAGCAACGACCTGATGGGCATCACCCGCGACGACCTCGCCTACGACCTCGGCCGCCACGTCGACGAGTCGGTGCACCTGTTCGAGGAGTGGGGCCTTCCGATCTGGAAGACCGACGCGGACGGCGTGCGCCACGACGGCGCCGAGTCGCAGCGCGAGGGCCTGCCCGCGCTCAAGGACGGCGGCAAGCCGGTGCGCTCGGGCAAGTGGCAGATCATGATCAACGGCGAATCCTACAAGTGGATCGTCGCCGAAGCGGCGAAGAAGGCGCTGGGCCTCGAGCGGATCCAGGAGCGCACGTTCATCGTCAAGCTGGTCAACGACAAGAACGATCCCAATCGCGTCGCCGGCGCCGTCGGCTTCTCGGTGCGCGACAACACCATCTACGTCTACCGCGCCAAGGCCGTGCTGCTGGCCGCCGGCGGCTGCGTCAACCTGTTCCGTCCGCGCTCGGTGGGCGAAGGCACGGGTCGCGCGTGGTATCCGGTGTGGAACGCGGGCTCGACCTACGCGATGGCCGCCGAGGCCGGCGCCGAGATGACGATGATGGAGAACCGCTTCGTCCCGGCGCGCTTCAAGGACGGCTACGGGCCGGTCGGCGCGTGGTTCCTGCTGTTCAAGGCCAAGGCGACCAACGCCTACGGCGAAGACTACATGGTGAAGAACAAGGCGCTGCTCGACGACTACCCGCCGTATGGCCAGGCGGCGGTCCCGGCGTCGTGTCTGCGCAATCACCTGATGCTGAAGGAGATGAAGGAAGGCCGCGGTCCGATCTACATGGACACGGTCACCGCGCTCGCCAAGCTGCGCGAATCCCTGACCCCGAAGGAAGTGAAGCACCTCGAGGCGGAAGCCTGGGAAGACTTCCTCGACATGTGCATCGGCCAGTGCGGCATCTGGGTCGGCGAGAACATCGAGCCGGAGAAGCGCAATTCCGAGCTGATGCCGACCGAGCCCTACCTGCTGGGCTCGCACTCGGGCTGCTGCGGCATCTGGGTCTCGGGCCCCGAGGACCTCGGCGCACCGACGGCCGAGGAAGGCGAGTACGACGGCGTGCCGGGTCACCTGCCGCGCGGCTGGAACTGGGGCTATCGCTCGATGACCACGGTCAAGGGGCTGTTCACCGCCGGCGACGGCGTTGGCGCCTCGGGCCACAAGTTCTCGTCGGGATCGCACGCCGAAGGGCGCCTCGCCGCCAAGGCGATGGTCAAGTTCGCGCTCGACAACAAGGACTGGAAGCCCGAGCTCGACACCAGCCCCGAGCAGCTCGCCGAGGAGATCTACAAGCCGGTGCGCAACTTCCTCGAGCACAAGGACTACACGACGGCGATCGACATCAACCCGCACTACATCACGCCCAAGATGCTGCAGTTCCGG
>JBLMVY010000341.1:0-3086 GCA_050256935.1 Candidatus Levyibacteriota bacterium
TCATCGTCGCGAGCACGCTGCCGTCGTCGGGGTCGACGAGCGCGATGTCGGCGCCGGTGCGGACTCCGTCCGCGAAGGCCCTGTCCGCCGACAGCGTGATCGGGATCGGCCAGAACAGTCCGCTCGCGGTCTTCATGCCGTCGCACACGCCCTGCCAGTCGGCGTGGGTCATGAAGCCGTCGAGCGGCGTGAATCCGCCGATGCCCAGCATGATGACGTCGCCCTTCTCGCGCGAGCTGACGACGAGCCTGGGCAGCGTCGCGGCGCGCCGCTGTTCGGCTGCAAGCGCCTCGCCTTGCAGCAGCAGCGGCCGCAGGCCGCCGCCGCCGTGGGGATTCACCAGCGACATGGTAGGAACTTCCTCCTTCGTGGAAGCGCCTCGACGGGCCCTGGCGCGCATCGCGGTGCACGCCGGCCGCCTTGGCGATCCCGGTTGGTCAATCTAGTCGTTCACCCGCCCCGCGACGTTGATATTTGGCAAGCCTCGTGCATCGACGGAAGCGATTCATCGGACGGCATCAGGCAATCGCCTGGTAGTACAGATTCTGGGGATGGTTGGCCTCGGCGAAGAAGAACCAACGTTCGGCCAGCAGCCCCGCGTACTGGATCGCCACGGCGAGCGCCAGCAGCGTCTGCGGCGCGCCCAGCAGCGACGCGGCAAGGAGCCCGGCGGGCGCCGCAAAGGCTGCGAGCGGGAACACCCAGCGGACCGAGCGCAGGAACTGCCGCGATCGGCCGTGGAAGAATTCGCGCGTGTTGAACGAGCCGCCCAGGAATCCCTGCGACTTCTGGACGATGTTCGGGTGCTTGACGCCGATCGCCGTCTGCAGCGTCGACTTCGGGCGCAGCTTCGCGTTGCGGACCAGCGACGCGATGCGCCCGGCGAAGGCCAGCATGGTCAGGATCAGCGCCCACCCCGCGAGAAACGACGTGAGGTCGGGCGCCGTCCAGGCCGACAGTGCGGCGGCCACGGTGAAGCCCGAGGCGCCCCCCATCAGCGTGAAGTTGAGGACGGTGAGCGGGCTCGCCCATTCGCGCAGGAACGGCAGGCACGCGTAGATCATCCCCGTACAGAGGAACAGGCCGAACGCCAGGACCGTTCCGATCAGCCCCAGCACGACCGTCAGGTCCACCGGAATGTTCGACGGCAAGCGGGCGAGCACGGGCGCGTAGCCCAGATAGTGGGCGGCGCCGTAGACGAACACGACGGCGATGAACGCGGGCAGCACGATGACCTCGCGCGACAGCCACGACGTCCGCCAGCGGGCTGCGGCCCGCCAGGCACGCTCGGGACGGCCGAGGTGGAGGAACGACGCGGCGAGCCCGGCGACGAGGAGCACCACGGCGATCAGGCTCCCCGGCGCGAAGAACGTCCTGCCCTCCTGTGCCGGCAGCAGCGCGAACAGCGCATAGACCTGCACGGTGACCAGGGCGAGGAACAGGCCCTGTCCGGCGCCGATCAGCGTCGTCAGCAGGAGGACGGACAGGTCGGGTCTCATGCGGGCATTACCAGGACGTGACGTCGTCCAGCGACGGCTCCGCCTTCGCCGGCTTGGGCAGGAGCCCGTCGATCTTCAGCGGGTTGTCGGCGCGGACGAGCTCGTCCTCGTGGATGCGAATCGCAGTCTTGCGCCGCGGCAGGTAGTGGTTCGAGGGCCGGGTGCCCCATTCGGGCATCAGCGGATAGCCGGCGTTGTCGCGGATCGCCTGCGACACCACCGATTCCGGGTCGTGGATGTCGCCGAACAGCCGCGCGCTGGTCGGGCAGGCGAGCACGCAGGCCGGCTTGCGCTCGGCCTCCGGCAGCGCGGGGTCGTAGATCCGGTCGACGCACAGCGTGCACTTGGTCATCACCTTGCGCTCTTCGTCGAGCTCGCGCACGCCGTAGGGACAGGCCCAGGAGCAGTACTTGCAGCCGATGCACTTGTCGTAATCGACGAGCACGATGCCGTCCTCGGCGCGCTTGTAGCTCGCGCCGGTCGGACACACCGGGACGCAGGGCGGGTCCTCGCAATGCAGGCAGGACTTCGGGAAATGGACGGTCTGGGTGTTCGGGAACTCGCCGACCTCGAAGGTCTGCACGCGATTGAAGAAGGTCCCCGTCGGATCGGCGCCGTAGGGATTGAAATCGGCCAGCGGCCCGGCGGACCCCGAGGTGTTCCATTGCTTGCAGCTGGTCACGCAGGCGTGACAGCCGACGCAGACGTTGAGGTCGATGACCAACGCGAGCTGGGTCACCGCGAGCTCCCTTCCACATCCGCGAGCTGGGTCACCGCGAGCTCCCTTCCACATCCGCGAGCCGGGTCACCGCCGCGCCCTCCCGCCCGCGAACCAGGCGCGCCAGCGCGGCGTGGCCGCCGCCGTTCCGGGCGCCGCGGGCACCGCGGCGTAGCGCGGCCAGGTTTCCCTCGGCTCGGAATCCTCGGCCCGGTAGATCCGCACCCGCACGTCGTACCACGCCGCCTGGCCCGTGACCGGATCGGAATTCGAGATGCGCGCCCCCGCCCCGGTGCCCGGCAGCTCGTCGGAGATCACGTGGTTGAGCAGGAAGCCCCGTCGCGACTCGTTGGCATCGGGCGCAAGGCGCCAGGCCCCGGGCGCCTTGCCGATCGCGTTCCACGTCCAGACGGTCCCCGGCTCGACCGCTTCCGAGTAGCTGCACATGCAGCGGACCTTGCCCCACGGCGATTCGACCCACATCCAGCCGCCGTCCTCGATCCCGGCGGCACGCGCAACCTGCGGATTGACGTACATGTGGTTGTGCGCGTGGATCTGGCGCAGCCAGGCGTTCTGCGAGTCCCACGAGTGGTACATCGCCATCGGCCGCTGGGTCACCGCGGCGAGCGGGAACTTGGCGAGATCGGACTGCTGCCGCTCCAGCGGCTCGTAGTAGAAGGGCAGCGGGTCGAAATAGGTCTCGATGCGCTGTCGCAGATGTCCGGGAGGCCGCCGCGACGAGCCCTTCCCCTGCGCCGCCCGGCGGAATTTCTGCAGCACCTCCGAGTACAGGTGGATCAGGATCGGCTCGGCGTAGCGCTGGATGCGGGCGCGCTGCGACCATTCGAGGTAGCCGCGGTTCCAGTTGC
>JBLMVY010000342.1:0-13880 GCA_050256935.1 Candidatus Levyibacteriota bacterium
GATCGCGCTGATCGCGCTGATCGCGGTGGCGCCGGTGATCCTCGCCTATATCGCCTACCACTACTGGCCGCGGACGGCGCGCACCAATTACGGCGATCTGCTGCCGGCCCAGACGCTGCCGCACCTCACGGGTACCGCGCTGGCGGGCGGGGCCTTCGACGACGGCGCGCTGCGCGGCAAGTGGCTGGTGCTGTTCGCGGCCCCCGGCGCCTGCGATCCCGGATGCCGGCAGGCGCTCTACGCGTCGCGGCAGGCGCGCACGATCCAGAATGCCGAGCGCGATCGCGTGCAGCGCGTGTGGCTCGTGACCGACACCGCCGTGCCGGCGCCGGCGCTCCTCGCCGAGCATCCCGATCTCACCGTCGCGCGCGTCGCGCCGCGCGAGCTCGCCGCGCTCCCGCGTGGCCTCGGCGTGATGTACCTGGTCGACCCGCTGGGCAACCTCGTGCTCGCGTGGCCGGCGAATCCCGACATCAAGGCGATGGCCAAGGACCTGACCAAGCTGCTGCACGCGTCGCAGATCGGGTGACGGCGCGCGTCGCCGTCCCGCCGATCGCCGAGGGCGGACGCCGACCTGCGCCGGTGCGCCGATGTGGCCAGCGAGCGTGCGGTGACGGGCTCTCGTTCAGGGCTTCGGCGTCGCAAGTCTCGTCGTCGAGCGGGTCCCGGCTCGCGGCGGCCGGTCAACGCACGACCGGCCGCGCACGAGCCACCCGCTGGCGACGACTGCGCCGCAGGCGCCCTTCACGAAAGCCCGTCACCGCGCGCCAGGCGCTGTGGCGGTGCCGGCCGTGTAGGAAATCCGCCGTACCGGCGATGGCGCACTTCGAGCGCACAGACATGCTTCGCCCCGCTGCCCGTCGCGCTCCATTGCTCGTGGCGCGGCACGCGCACCGACCCCGCCGCTGCGGTAAAATGACCGACTTTTCGCCCCGACCTCACCCGTGACGACGCTTGCCTACTCCGAGAGCCGCGCCCGCCAGTTCCTGGCGCTGGCCAAGCCGCGCGTCGTGTCGCTGATCGTGTTCACCGCGGTCATCGGCATGTTCCTGGCAGTGCCGGGCATCCCGCCGGCCGGCGCCGTGGTGTTCGGCACCATCGGCATCGCGCTGGTCGCCGGGGCGGCCGCCGCGGTCAACTGCCTGGTCGAGCAGAACATCGACAAGCTGATGCGTCGGACGAGCTGGCGGCCGCTGCCTCGCGGCCAGCTCACCTCCTGGGAGACACTGGCGTTCGCCGGCGTCGTCGGTGCTGCCGGGCTCGCGATCCTCTACCAGTTCGTCAATCCGCTGACGATGTGGCTGACGCTGGCGACCTTCGTCGGCTACGCGATCATCTATACGGTGCTGCTGAAGCCGGCGACACCGCAGAACATCGTCATCGGCGGAGCGTCGGGCGCGATGCCACCGGTGCTCGGCTGGGCCGCGGTGACCGGCACCGTTCCGGCGGAGGCGCTGCTGCTGTTCCTGATCATCTTCGTGTGGACTCCGCCGCATTTCTGGTCGCTCGCCCTCTACCGGCGGGAGGACTACAGGAATGCGCAGCTGCCGATGCTGCCGGTCACCCACGGGATGCGCTACACGCAGGTGATGATCCTGCTCTACACGGTCGCGCTCACCGCGGTGACGCTGATGCCCTATGCGGTGGGCATGAGCGGACCCTTCTATCTGGTGGCCGCGGCGGCGCTGGGGGTGAGCTTCATCGCCTACGCGTGGCGGCTCCTGCGCTCGTACAGCGACGCGCTGGCGCGAGCGACGTTCCGCTATTCGATCCTCTATCTGTCCGCGCTGTTCTCGGCCCTGCTGGTCGACCATTACCTGCGCTACCTGTTCTGACCGGCGCCCGTGCGCCCAAACCGCGGCGCACGACGCGCAGCCACGCAGCACGCCTCCATGACCCTCCTGTCGCCTGTCCGCCGCCGCACGCTCGCCGCGCTGGCAGCGGTCCTGCTCGCCGCCTGCAGCCCGGCTGCGCCGAAGTTCGAGGCGTCGGACATCACCGGGTCGTCGTTCGGCCGCGACTTCTCGCTCAAGGATCCGACGGGCGCAACGCGCAGCCTCGCCGATTTCCGCGGCAAGGCGGTCGTGCTGTTCTTCGGATACACGCAGTGCCCCGACGTCTGCCCGACGACTCTCGCCACGCTCGCGCAGGCGATGAAGAAGCTCGGGCCGGACGCCGACCGCGTGCAGGTGCTGTTCGTCACCATCGACCCGGAGCGCGACACCCCTGCGTTGCTCGCCCAGTACGTCCCGGCGTTCGATCCGCGCTTCCTCGGACTGTGGGGCGACGCCGCCGCGACCGCGCGCACGGCGAAGGAGTTCAAGATCCTCTACGAGAAGGTGCCCGGCCCGACGCCGGAAACCTACACGATGGATCATTCGGCGGGGACCTACATCTTCGACCCCCAGGGGCGCCTGCGGCTGTACGTCGCCTACGGCCAGGGGCCCGAGGTCTACGCCCACGACCTCAGGCTGCTGCTGGACGCCCCGTCCTGACGCGCATGCCGGCGCCGCGCCAGCAGGGATCGGCCGGTCGGCGCAGGGCGGGTTGACGTCCGGCGCTCCGCGATGCGCATCACCCTTGCCGACGCTTTCGCGCGGGCCCTGGCTGCGGACCGCCGCGGGGACGTCGGGGCGGCGCGCGCGATCTACGACGACATCCTGAGAGCGCTGCCCGATCATCCGGGCGCGCTGCTCGGCATCGCCCGGCAGATGCGCAGGGCAGGAGATCGCGACGGCGCGCGCGCGTCGCTGCACCGGGCGCTGCATTCGGCGGGCGCATCCGGCCTTCCACGCGGGGAGCTGTGGATCGAGCTGGGGGAACTGGAATTCACTGCAGGACGCCTGGCACAGGCCCGTGACGCGTACGCGGCGGCGCTGCAGGACACTCCGAAGTCCGTGCCAGCGCTGCTGGGTGCAGGCGATGTCGAGCTTGCATCCGGGGATTTCGCGGCGGCGGAGACGGATTTTCGCAATGCGCTGGCGCAGGATGCGAGCCGGCCATCGGCATGGATCGGGCTCGCGCAGGCCCTGGCCGGACCGGGCCGCTTCGACGATGCGCGCAACGCCCTGCATCGCGCGCTCGAGCTCGATCCATCGAATCGCGGGGCGCTCGCGGCGGCGGCCTGGGTCGAATTGCGTGCCAGGGACTGGCGCCGCGCGCAGGCGCACTGTCGCGCCGGTCTCGCCGTCGCTCCGCGCGATCCTGCACTGCTCGAGCTCCTGGGACAGGCGCTTAAGGCGGCCGGCGCGGGCGCGGAGGCGCGGCGCGCATTCGAGGCCGCGATCGAGGCGGACCCCGGGCGCGCTTCGGCACGCGTCGGACTGGGCGCCGTGCTGCTCGACCTGGGTCTCGCCGACGATGCCCGCGTGCAGCTCGAAACCGCGCTCGCGCAGGGTGATGCGAGTGCGGCGACCTGCGCGAACCTCGGCGTCGCCTGGCGCCTTCGGGACGATCATGCTCGCGCGGCGGAGATGTTCGAGCGCGCGGTGGCTGCCGATCCCGCGTTGACGCCCGCGCTCGCCGACCTCGTGCACTCGCGGCAGTACCTGTGCGCCTGGGAGGGCCTGGACGCGCTCGTCGCGCGGCTCGCCGCGATGACCGGCGATCCGGCGAGCGATCCGCGCCTGTCGCCGTTCATCGCCCTGGCGCTTCCGCTGTCGCCCACGCAGCGGCTCGCCGCCACGAGGCGCTGGTCGCGCGAGACGCTGCCCGCCGCGTCCGCGCCTGCGGTCGTCCACGCCCGCGGCGGTCGGCTGCGCATCGGCTATGTCTCGCGCGACTTCCGCGACCACGCGATGGGGCGCCTGATCGTCGGCCTGATCGAGTCGCACGACCGGCGTCGGGTCGAGGTGTTCGGCTACGGCTACGGGGCCGCGGCGGATTCGCCGCTGCGCCGACGCATCGTCGCCGCATTCGACCACTGGCGCGACTTCGCATTCGCGCCCGACCACGAATTCGCGCAGGCGATCCGGGCCGACAGCATCGACGTCCTGATCGAATGCACGGGCCACACGCGGGGCGGGCGCCTCGCCGCGCTCGCCGAGCGGCCGGCCGCCGTGCAGCTCCATTATCTCGGCTTTCCCGGCACGCTGGGCTTCGACGCGATCGATGGCATCGTCGCCGACGCGACAGTCGCGCCGCCCGACGACGACGCGTCCTTCCACGAGCGCGTGTTTCGCCTGCCCCGCTGCTATTTCGTCACCGACGGCGGACGCGCCGTCCCGCAGCGCGCCGTGCGCACCGACCACGGGCTTCCGGATGACGCCCTCGTCCTGGCCAGCCTGAACCAGACCTACAAGCTGACGCGCGAGGTCTTCTGCCTGTGGATGGAGGCGTTGCGGGCGGCGCCGCGCGCCGTGCTGTGGCTGTACGCGCAGCACCCGCAGGCGCAGGCGAACCTGCGCGCCGAGGCCGCGAGGCAGGGCGTGGCGGGCGGCAGGCTGGTCTTCGCGCAGCCGGTGGAGCAGGAGGCGCACATCGCGCGCCTGCGCTGCGCCGACCTCGCGCTCGATACGCTGCCATACGGCTCGCACACGACCGGCGCGGATGCGCTGTGGGCGGGCGTGCCGATGCTGACCTGCCGCGGCGCCAGTTTCGCCGGACGCGTGGGCGCGAGCCTGCTGGTCGCGGCGGGACTGCCCGAGCTCGTGACCGAGGATCTCGGCGAATACCGTCGGCGCCTGCTCGAGCTGGTTGCCGATCCGCGGCGGCTGTGCGACCTCTCCGCGCAGCTCGACCGCGGACGCGGCACGCTGCCGCTGTGGGACACGCGGGGCTTCGCCGCCGACTTCGAGCGGCTGCTCGAGCGGGCCTACGACGAGGTGACGTCGGCGCGCAGCTAGACCTGCCGACGCTCGATGAGCTCGATCTTGTAGCCGTCGGGATCCTGGATGAAGGCGATGACGGTCGTCCCGCCCTTGACCGGGCCGGCTTCGCGCGTGACGGCGCCGCCGAACCTGCCGACCGAGGCACGCACCGAATCGCAGGCGGCCCTGGCGTCGTCGACCTCGATGGCGATGTGCCCGTAGGCGTTGCCGAGGTCGTACTGGTCGACGCCGTAGTTGTAGGTGAGCTCGAGGACGGCGTTCGAGCGCTCGTCGCCGTAGCCGACGAAGGCGAGCGTGTACTTCTGGTCGGGACGGTCCGTCGTGCGCAGCACTTGCATGCCCAGCACGTGGGTGTAGAAATCGATCGACCGTTGCAGGTCGCCGACGCGAAGCATGGTGTGCAGGATGCGCATGGCGGTCACAGCTCGATCATCTCGAAGTCCTCCTTGCGGGCGCCGCATTCGGGACAGGTCCAGTTGGGAGGCACGTCTTCCCACCGCGTGCCGGGGGGAATGCCCTCGTCGGGGGCGCCGGCGGCTTCGTCGTAGATGAAGCCGCAGATCAGGCACATGTACTTTTTCATTGCGTGAAAATCCGGTGCGGCGCGTGGAGTAGAATCCGTAAGTGTAGCAATCCCCCCGACCCTGCGGCCGTCCGAGCGAACGCCGCGCCCACGATGCCCGCCGATTCCGGTCCCGCATTTCCACCGATCGTCCTCACGTTCGCCGCGTCGGATCCCTCCGGCGGCGCCGGCATGCAGGCCGACCTGCTTACGCTCGCGAGCATGGGCTGCCATCCGCTGTCGGTGGTCACCGCGCTGACCGTGCAGGACACGCTGGGGGTCGAGGGCGTGATGCCGATCGACGCCGACTGGGTGGCCGACCAGGCGCGGGCGCTGCTGGAGGACATGCCGGTCGATGCATTCAAGATCGGCGTGCTCGGCAGCGTCGAGAACATCGTCGCGGTCGCCGAGATCATTGCCGACTACCCCGACGTTCCGCTGGTGCTCGATCCGGTGCTCGCTTCCGGCCGCGGCGACGAGCTCGCCACCGA
Organism: Candidatus Levyibacteriota bacterium; assembly: GCA_050256935.1. Lineage (GTDB taxonomy): Bacteria > Pseudomonadota > Gammaproteobacteria > Burkholderiales > Casimicrobiaceae > VBCG01. Next base: position 5,883 of record JBLMVY010000342.1, read on the forward strand.
CGACATGACGCATGCGCTGCGCGAGGTGCTGCTGCCGCAGACGACCATCCTGACGCCCAACAGCATGGAAGCGCGCCGGCTCGCCGACATCGACGACGACGAGGCTTCGCTCGCGGTCTGCGCGGCGCGGCTGGTCGATGCGGGCTGCGAATACGTGCTGGTCACCGGAACGCACGAGGCGACGCCGCAGGTCGTCAACACCCTGTACGCCAGGAGCGGCGTCGTCCGCAGCGATTCGTGGCCGCGCCTGCCGCACAGCTATCACGGCTCGGGTTGCACGCTCGCTTCGGCCATCGCGGCGATGCTCGCCAACGGACTCGATCTGCCCGAAGCCGTGCGCGAGGCGCAGGACTACACGTGGCACGCGCTGGAGAAGGCGTATCGCCCCGGCATGGGCCAGCATCTGCCGGACCGCCTGTTCTGGGCGCGCGACGACGCCGAGTCGCGTCCCGCCGATGCGCCTGCGGCCAAGGCCGCCGCCGAGCCGGCCGATCCTGCGCATCGCAGCGATGCCCGAGGGACGCACTGACGCGCCGCGCGGGGCGCGCATCGCGCGACTCGCCGGGCTCTACGCGCTGACCCCGGACGTCGACGACACGGCGGTGCTCGCCGCGCAGGTGGCGGCGGCGCTGGCCGGCGGCGCGTCGGCGATCCAGTACCGGAACAAGCCGGCGTCCCATCCGCTGCGGCGCGAGCAGGCTCGCGTGCTCGCGAAGGTCTGCGCGGCGCGAGGCGCGCTGTTCATCGTCAACGACGACGTCGACATCGCGCGCGAGGTCGGCGCCGACGGCGTGCACATCGGCGAGGACGACGGCGGCATCGCGCGGGCGCGATCGACGCTCGGCGGTGACCGCCTGATCGGCGTCTCCTGCTACAACGAATGGGAGCGTGCGCAGGCCGCGGTCGATGCCGGCGCGGACTACGTCGCTTTCGGCAGCTTTTTCCCGTCGGCGACCAAGCCGCGTGCACGCCGCGCGCAGCTCGAACTGCTCCGGCGCGCCGCGCCGCTTCCAGTGCCGGTCGTCGCGATCGGCGGCATCACTTCGGCCAACGCGAAGGCGTTGATCGACGCAGGCGCCGCAGCGGTCGCGGTGATCGGCGACGTGTTCGCCCACGACGAATTGCCCGAGATCGAGCGCGCGGCGGCGGCGATCGCCGCGCTGTTCGCCAAACCCGATTCCAGCGAGCGATCATGAGCCGCAACGAAGAGCTGTTCGCGCGCGCGCAGCGCGTCATTCCCGCCGGCGTCAATTCGCCGGTGCGTGCATTCCGCTCGGTCGGGGGCACGCCGCGTTTCTTCACCCGCGGCGAGGGGCCGTACCTGTGGGACGCCGACGGCAGGCGCTACATCGACTACGTCGGCTCGTGGGGCCCGGCGATCCTCGGCCATGCGCATCCGGCGGTCGTCGAGGCGGTGCGCAACGCGGCGGTGCACGGGCTGTCGTTCGGCGCGCCGACCGAGCCCGAGATCGAGCTCGCCGAGACGCTGATCCGGCGGCTGCCGTCGCTCGAGCTGGTCCGGCTGGTGTCCTCGGGCACCGAAGCGACGATGTCGGCGCTGCGGCTCGCCCGCGGCCACACGGGGCGGCCGAAGATCGTCAAGTTCGAGGGCTGCTATCATGGCCACGGCGACAGCCTGCTGGTGAAGGCCGGGTCGGGCGCGCTGACCTTCGGACAGCCGTCGTCGGCGGGCGTGCCGCCGGCGATCGCCAACGAGACGATCGTGCTGCCCTACAACGACATCGCCGCAGTCGAGCAGGCCTTCGCCGCGGACCCTGACGCGATCGCGGGCGTCATCGTCGAGCCCGTCGCCGGCAACATGAACCTGGTCATGCCCAGGCCCGGTTTCCTCGAGGGCCTGCGCAGCCTGTGCGATCGCCACGGCGCGGTGCTGATCTTCGACGAGGTGATGACCGGCTTTCGCGTCGACGCGAAGAGCGCGCAGGGGCTGTTCGGCATCACGCCCGACCTGACCACCCTGGGCAAGGTGATCGGCGGCGGCATGCCGGTCGCCGCGTTCGGCGGCAAGCGCGCGATCATGGAGAAGATCGCGCCGCTCGGTCCCGTCTACCAGGCGGGAACGCTGTCGGGCAACCCGGTCGCGGTCGCGGCGGGCATCGCCACCCTTGCCGCGACCGGCGCACCCGGGTTCTACGACAGGCTGGCGCAGTCGACGCGGGCGCTCACCGACGGCCTCGCGGCCGCGGCGAGGCGCGCGGGCGTTCCGTTCTGCGCGCAGTCGGTGGGGGGCATGTTCGGCATCTATTTCGCGGCTGCCGTTCCCGATTCCTACGACGCGGTGATGGCCTGCGACAAGGAGCGCTTCAACCGCTTCTTCCACGCCATGCTCGACGCGGGCATCTACCTCGCGCCTTCGGCCTACGAGGCGGGCTTCGTGTCGGCGGCGCACAGCGATGCGGACATCGCGCAGACGGTCGATGCCGCGGGACGCGTGTTCGAATCGCTGACCTGAACCGCGCGGCGGGTCCGTCGCCCGGCGCGGCATGCCGGAGGGCCGGCGGGACACCCCGCCGCGACCCTCAGGCCTTGCGCCGCAGGTCGACCGGTGGCGCGAGACGCAGCTTGCTCACATGCTGGGCATCGGGCGCCGAGCCGTCCGGCATCCTTCCCAGGAAGTAGTTGCGCTGCCACGCCTGGTCCAGCGTGGCCTGGTCCCTGGCGCGAAAGCGCCGCATGAATTCGTCGCGGCCGGCCTTCCAGGCCATCGTCTGCTCCAACAGCGCCGGGTCGTCGGCCAGGTTGCGTATCTCGGGCTCCACCGACTGCAGCGCCGCTGCCGGCACCGGGAACACCATGCAGATCGGCTCGTCCTTCTCGAAGCGGACAGTTCCCGGTCGCGTCATCTGCCAGTTCATCGTGAACGGATAGGGAAGCCAGTCGGTCTCGATCACACCCGTCAGGGGCGCGATGCCGTCCTTCGGCGCGTTGATCGGGCCGGTCGCGAACATGTTCCAGCCCGGCTCGGTGCGAAAGAGATAGGTGAGGTGGAAGGTCACGATACCGTGGGCAAAGTGCGAGCTCGCGTAGCGCTGGATGTCGGGGGTTCCGTCGAGGGCACGCAGCCTGAGGTTGAAGGCGTGGACTCCGCCGTCCCATTCGACCTCGAGCGGGCATTTCGCCCCGATCACCCAGCCATGCGCATTGGCGATGTTCAGCGGCAGGCAGCGGTAGGCGTGGCGGTCGTCGATGCGATCCATCCACGCGCGGGAAACCGAAGCGGGCTGGAGCGACAGGGGCTCCGGTGTCAGGGCGTAAGCGGTCAGCTTCATCGAATCGGGGACGGGCGCGCAGAGAGGGGGTGAAGCGGATTCTAGCGTCGATGGCATCGACGGCACGCCGGCGTGCCCGTCGGCGGCAGCGGATTGCGCGGATTGCCCGCTGCGTCGCCGCGAGGCGACAGATTCCGCGCGATTTCGTTCGCAACCCCTTGCTCGGCAAGGAGTTTTTGACGATCATCGGGACGCGGCGTGCTATGATCCCCGATCCGGCTTTCCCTCGCCCGACGTGATCTCCGCACCCGAACTTTCGACGGCAGCGCCGACGACTCCCGCCCGCAGGCGCCTGGGAGAAATCCTGATCGAGCGCGGCAAGCTCGACCAGGCAAATCTCGAGCGCGCGCTGCGGCTGCAGGCCGACAGCGGCGAGAAGCTCGGTGCGCTGCTGGTGACGCTCGGCCACTGTGCCCAGCGCGACGTGGCCGAAGCGCTCGCGACCCAGCTCGGCTTCGCGCTGGTCGATGCGAACGGCTACCCGGAGTTTCCGATCCTCGAGGAGAGCGTGTCGGCGCGGTTCCTGCGCGAGGCGCGCGCGCTCCCCGTGCGCGAGGACGAGACCGAAGTCGCGCTGGCGATGGCGGACCCGACGGATGCCTACACGATAGGCGCGTTCGAGATGGTGACCGGCCGCGTCGTGCGGCCGATGGTCGCGATCCCGACCGAGCTCGACGCGGCCCTCGAGCGCCTCTACGGCAGCGGCAAGTCGGCGGTCAGCCAGCTGGTCGGCGATGTCGAGACGCGCACCGACGAGCTCTCGTTCAATGCCGACGTCCAGCAGCTGAAGGACCTCGCGTCCGAAGCACCGGTCATCCGCCTCGTGTCGCTGCTGATCACCAACGCGCTGGACATGCGCGCCTCCGACATCCATGTCGAGCCCTTCGAGAACCGGCTGATCGTCCGCTACCGGATCGACGGCGTGCTGCACGAGGTCGAGTCGCCGCCCAAGCGCCTGTCCGCTGCCGTGATCTCGCGCATCAAGATCATGGCCAACCTCGACATCGCCGAGCGTCGGCTTCCGCAGGACGGGCGCATCCGGTTGCGCGTGCAGGGCAAGGAGATCGACCTGCGCGTGTCGACGATACCGACGATGCACGGCGAGTCGGTCGTGATGCGGATCCTGGACAAGGGCGGCGTCGCGCTCGATTTCAACCGCCTCGGCTTCGAGGAAGACACGCTGAAGGTCTTCCTGGATGCGCTGATGCAGCCGCACGGCATCCTGCTCGTCACCGGGCCCACCGGCTCGGGCAAGACGACGACCCTCTACACGGCGCTCGACCGGCTGAACCGGTCCGACGTCAAGATCCTGACCGTCGAGGATCCGGTCGAGTACCAGATGGCGGGGATCAACCAGATCCAGGTGAAGCCGCAGATCGACCTGACCTTCGCCAACGCGCTGCGCTCGATCGTGCGCCAGGATCCGGACGTGATCATGATCGGCGAGATCCGCGACCTCGAGACGGCGCAGATTGCCGTACAGTCGGCGCTGACCGGCCACCTGGTGCTGTCGACCGTACACACCAACGACGCGCCGTCGACGGTCAATCGACTGCTCGACATGGGCGTCGAGGACTACCTGCTGACCTCGACGGTGGTCGGCATCCTGGCGCAGCGCCTGGTGCGCACGCTGTGCCCGCAGTGCAAGGAGAGCTACGTCGCGCTTCCCGAGCTCGTCGAGCAGATGAGCCTGCGGAGGTTCTCGCAGGACCGCGAGATCACGCTGTGGCACGCCAGGGGCTGCAGCCATTGCTCGAACACCGGCTACATCGGGCGCATCAGCATCCTGGAAATGATGCCGATGACCGACGCGCTGCGCAGCCTGGTCATGAAGCATGCGACGGCCACGGAGCTGCGCGCGGAGGCGATCCGCGAAGGCATGGTGACGATGTACGAGGACGGCCTGCGCAAGGCGCTGAAGGGCGTGACGACGTTCGAGGAAGTGCTGCGCGCGACGCGCGAGGACTAGGCGCCATGTCCGCGAGCGCGAAGGCGTCCTAGCAGCGATGCCCCTGTTCAGCTACCGCGCCGTCAGCGCGTCGGGCGACGTGTCGAGCGGCGAGCTCGAGGCGGCCAACGAGTCGGAGATCGTCGATCGCCTGCGCGACCAGGGCCTGATGCCGATGCAGATCGCGCAGTCGCTCGGCGGGGTGCGGCCATCGGGCCCGCGCGGCAAGGCCGCGACCGGCGCGCGCTGGTTCCAGCCCCGGCGCGTGACGCGCGACCACGTGCTGTCGATCACCCGCGAGCTCGCGACGCTGCTGCGCGCCGGACTGCCGCTCGACCGCGCGCTGGAGCTCCTGATCAGCCTCGCGCCGACGCTCCCCGTCGCCGTGATGCTGCAGGGCGTGCGCGACGAGGTCCGCGGCGGCAAGGCGCTGTCGCAGGCGCTCGACGCGCGGAGCGAGATCTTCTCGCGCTTCTACGTCAACATCGTGCGCGCCGGCGAGGCGGGCGGCGCGCTCGGCACGGTGCTGCAGCGGCTGGCGGAGACGATGGAGCGCAACAAGGAGCTGCGCGATTCGGTGCGCTCGGCGCTGATCTATCCGACGATCCTCGTGGGCGTGGCCGTGATGTCGGTGATGATCCTGCTGGTGTTCGTCGTCCCGCAGTTCCAGACCACCTTCGCGCAGGCGGGCAAGGCGCTGCCGATCCCGACGCAGGTCGTGATCGTCGCGGGGACGTTCCTGCAGAAATGGTGGTGGGCGCTGATTCCGGCGATCGTGCTCGCCGTCCTGTGGTTCCGCCGGCGCGGGCGCAATCCCGCGGTGCGGCGCGTGCGCGATGCGCGCCTGCTGCGCATGCCGCTGCTGGGGGACCTGATCGCCAAGGTGGAGGTCGCACGCTTCGCGCGCACGCTGTCGACGCTGCTGGGCAACGGCGTGACGCTGCTCGCGGGACTGGCGATCGTCAGGGACACGATGGGCAACGTCGTGCTGTCGGCCGCGCTCGAGGGCGTCATCGCCAAGCTGCGCGAAGGCAAGGGTTTCGGGCGTCCGCTCGCGGAAACGGGACTCTACCCGCGGCTGGCGACGCAGATGATCCTCGTCGGCGAGGAGAGCGGACGCCTCGAGGAGATGCTCTCGCGAGTCGCGGATGTCTACGACCGCGAGGTCGCCGTGGGGATCAAGCGCTTTCTCGCGGTGCTGGAGCCGGTGCTGATCCTCGGACTCGCCGTCCTCGTCGGCGGCATCGTGTTCTCGGTCCTGCTCGGGGTCATGGGCATGAGCGAACTCGCGATCTGATTGCTGTCTAACCAGACTTTTGCGCGCCGGGTTCTGCGCACCGAACCGCCGGTCCCGCGCGCCAGCTACAGGGAAACATGATGATGATGAACCATCGACTCCAGAACGGCCGTCGTGCCGCGGGACGCTTCGCGGCACCCGGCAATCCGGCCGCGCGCGCGCGCGGCATGACACTGATCGAGATCCTGGTCGTGCTGACGCTGATCGGCGTCGTGCTCGGCATCGTCGGCAGCAACTATCTCGGCAAGAGCGAGCAGGCGAAGGCGAAGGCGGCGAAGATCGAGATCGAGCAGATCGGGCAGGCGCTCGATCTCTACAAGCTCGAGATCGGCAACTACCCGACGACGCAGGAAGGATTGCAGGCGCTGGTGCAAGCGCCCGCCGGCGTCAACAACTGGGCCGGACCCTACTGGAAGAAGAACACGGTGCCCAAGGATCCGTGGGGCCACGAATACACCTACGCGTCGCCCGGAACGCATGGCGCCTACGACATCATGTCCTACGGCGCGGACGGGAAGGAGGGCGGTGACGGCGTCAACAAGGACATCACGAGCTGGGACGCCAGCCAGTAGCCGTGAAGCCGCGCCGGCACGCCGGGCAGGGTAGCTGCGCGCTGCGCCGGGCGCGGGGTCTCGCCGCGACGACGCCGCTGCGTTCGCCGCCGGGACGGCGCGGGCGCGGCCTGACGCTGCTCGAGCTCCTGATCGTGCTGGCGCTGATGGCGATGATCACCGCATTCGTGTTCCCGATGTTCGGGGGGCCGGTGTCGACCAGCGGCCTGCGCGCGTCCGCGCGGTCGATCGCCGCGGGGCTGCGGCTCGCCCGCAGCGAGGCGGTGTCGCAGCGCCGCGAGACCTTTCTCACCCTCGACGTCGCGAACCGGCGCTTCAAGGTCGATGACGATCCGCGCGTGCACGCGCTGCCCAAGGGCGTCGAACTCAAGCTCTTCACCGCCCAGAACGACCTCGTCAACGACAAGGTCGGTGCCATCCGCTTCTATCCCGACGGCGGGAGCAACGGCGGGCGGATCACGGTCGCCGCGGGTGCGCGCAAGTTCGACGTCGACGTCGACTGGCTGACCGGTCGCGTCGCGATCCTCGATTGACGATGGGGACCCGCTTGCCCCGCCGTGTCCAGACGGGCTTCTCGCTGCTCGAGGTGCTCGTCGCGTTCATGATCGTCGCGCTCGTGGTGACCGCGTTGTTCCGTCTGTTCGGCGGCGCCATGGCCAACGTGTCCGCCGCCGACGACTGGACGCGCGCGCTCCTGGTCGGGCAAAGCCGGCTCGCCGCCGCGGCCGCGGCGCAGCCGCTGCGCGAGACGACCGAGACGGGGAGCGAGGACGACGGTCGCATCGAGTGGCGAACGTCGGTTGTCGCCTACGTGCCGCCGGGGGTGAGCGCCGACCTCGAGCAGGCGTCGCAGACGATGAACACCCGCCTGTTCCGGATCAGCGTCGACGT